>CAWVTC010000001.1:0-48783 GCA_963933025.1 uncultured Dehalococcoidia bacterium
ACTCCTGTACCTGAACCTACTCCTGAACCTACTCCTGTCAATGAGTATGAAGTCCAAGCAGGCGACACGTGTCTACAAATAGCAATTGATAATAACGTGGACCTTACTCCACTTCTCGATGCTAATAACCTCACTGAAGAGGACTGTGCAGCGATTCAAATCGGGCAAATTTTGATTATTCCTGAACCTGAACCTGAGACTGCAGAGACTGAATAGGTAAAGTGACCGCAGGAAAGTTTTCTGCAGTCACTTCAAAATCGATCGAGGAAGAGATCCTTGGCATTGCGATATTCTTGTGATGTTCAGATATCCAATTCACTCGTACTTCCCAGTGAGACTGGAAGGACCTCCATCCTGATTGACGTTCTTTAACCCACCGCCAATCCGCCCAACATAGTAAAGCGACATCTAAATCACGACGAGCTAAATGGCGAATAGCTTGTAAAGCCGGAACACGACGGCGTTTTACGGATTCAACTTTATCTGCAATCACAAGAATTTTGGCAAGCAAAGACATTTCAGAATAGCCCGCAGTATGCTCCCTGATAGCAACTAACACTTCATCATCTGTAACACTCAGTGTCTTAGAAAGCAGGTCAGCTGCAAGTGGTCCATGTAGTAAAATTGGATTTTCCCGAACCTCGTCCTCAATCGTTATACCTGCTTCCTCGGCAAAGCGAATCTGTTCTTCCGGCAGTGTTGCTCTGAAAAGATCGTGGCCAACCACCGCTAACTCAATGCGTGATCTACTAACATTCCAGACATCCGAAAGTCGAAAAGCTTCCTCCAGTACACGTTCTACGTGCCTTTGCAAACCAAGGGGACGCTCACGAAGCATCTCACGAACCCTTTTAATCTGGTGTTGTAATTCCTTCTCACTCATCAGGCTGCAGGACCAACTTCTGGACCAAGCTCACGACCAGCAAATAAATGTAAATGTAAGTGAGAAATCGTCATACCTGCTGCATCACCAACATTAAAACTAAGGCGATAACCATCTTCCAAAACACCTTCGGCAACTGCAACATCTTTTGCTAAATCAAACATTGCACCCAGAGTACTATGGTGGGTTTCTAAAATTTCTCGTGCGTCTGAAATATGTTCACGTGGAATAATCAGAACATGAACGGGGGCACGAGGATTAATATCTCTGATTGCAAAAGCAAATTCATTTTCACTCACAAAATCAACAGAGATCTGGCGTGAAAGCATATTACAAAAAAGACAATCTTTATCTGACATAGAAGGATTGTAGCTGTTTCTAGGCACGAATAGGTCGGATATGTACGTTATTTATGCTGGTTTGGCGTTAATTTGGCGTTAATAATATAAAAACTAGGTACGTTTAGCCTTTGGACCTGGCGGTCGTCCAGCTATTCTACTTTCTCCTGTGAATTGCTTTTCTATACCGCATTTTTTACATGTGCCATTGGTTAACTCACCGCTTGGGGATGCGAGTTGCCAATGATGTGTGCACTCAGTGTCGATTGTTTTATCCTTTGCCATTATGTCTAAATCATCTATCCACAAACAAGGATACTTCTACATCACTTGTAAGCACAGGGCCACCTAAGCCCTCATTAAAATTCCATGAACAGTAAGCAAACTTTGTAAGAACCGACAACTTAGAAAGGTCCACTAATCGGAAAACCCGTCCTACTAATTGTCCTAGCAATCCACCCATTGCTAGAATCTACGCCTATGTTAGGTATTTATCCATAGAAACCAAAATTTTTTGGCGGTAATTCTTTAATAATAAGTGTTAGAGAGAGGCTCAGACGTGTTTTATACCTGATAATAAATGTACAAATGTACGACATAGAGTGTTTTGTAAAGACAGTCTTTACCTGACATAGAAGGATTGTAGCTGTTTCTAGGCACGAATAGGCCAGGTATGAAAGTTATTTAGACTGATTTGGCGCAAATTTGGCGCAAATAATTTGAAAAATAGGTACGTAAATGGACATTTTACCGATTTGGGCTTGGATGGCATTGGGATTGCTTCCATTCGTTGTCTTAGCTTTTCGGAAACCCAAGAGCAGATACAAATCCAGAGCCGAGTACGCACGTGATAAGCGTCCAACTAGGAAGCGTCCAACTAGAAAGCGTCCAAAAGGAAGCTGAAAAGGATTTAGACTCTTAATGGGCGTTTCTGGAATCTTGAACAACAAGACAAGCTACACCAAGAGCGCTGATGTTTACGATGAGAATATAAACCTTGCTTAGGACACTCTTCTGAATCTAAATCATGAACGGAAACCATAATGGGGTGCTAATGAGTTTGGATTGGGTGGAGGGCATATTGAATGCTATTGTCTGGTAGAATTATCCAAAGTTCATTGTAGAAGCTTCGGTATTTGGTAGATGCTTACGGTGGACCCCCTGCTCCTTTAACCCCCTAACACTGTTAAAACTCACCACCAGAATAGAAATTGGGACACTATCACTAAAGATATCGCTACCCCTAAAACAACACCAACTACAATGAAAATTCGTTTTAAAAAACCTCATGGGTTTTTAATCACTACTTAACCCCACGACGCGTTGACTCAGGCGTGTTTTATGACTGAGCGCGTTTCTGACCATGACCGCCTCGTCTCTTTAACCCGCTATGCCTTACCCCTTGCTTCTTCAGGCCATTCATGCGATTCATGAATTCCTCTGTCGTTTCTTCTTTCTTTTCCCGCTTGGGCTTAGATTTGGCCATAGTAGCCTCCTTCATGTTACGGATGTTACGACTGTTACGACCTATACGGTGATAGAGTGCGTTCTTGGTGTAAACACTCTATACCATTATCTTGAAATGCTCATGAGCGCTTAAAAGCTATCGCAAAGCAAAGTAGAGCAACCAACATATTTTTTGCGCCAAAAAATATAAGAAACCTTAGAAGACGCAAATTGGCGCAAATTTAAAAACATGTACTATCAAGTTAAAACAAGTGTTAGCAGAGACTCAGGCGTGTTTTATGCCTGTTTAAAAACATGAGGACAGCCAACTAATGTACGGCATATCGCAGATTGGAAAGACAGTCGTTACCTGACATGCAAAGATTGTAACGGGGAAAACTGACTTAATTGAATAATGAATAAAAAATGGCTCATCATCGGAACTACTATCCTCTGTGGCTTACCTGGAATTGTTCTGAGGATAACAGCCGTTCATGCCGATCCAGTCTTACTAGCTTTAGCATTTGGCGTTTCCATTCTTGCAGCAGCATTTTTATTAGGATGGTCACTTGAAACTGCAGAATTAGATATTCCACAAGGACTTGCTGTAGCACTAATTGCATTAATTGCAGTTCTTCCCGAATATGCCGTTGATGCTGTACTTGCTTTTAAAACAGGCGCTGATCCTCTGGGTAAAGAGGCTAGTGAAGGACTCGCAATAGCGAATATGACTGGGGCAAACCGCCTATTAATTGGCTTAGCCTGGCCTCTAGTGTTCTTAGTATTTGCGCTAAAATCGAAAAGCTGGAAACTAATTGTCTCGCGAGAACGTTCTTTAGAACTAGTTTTTCTCGCATTCGCCACAATTTACGTTCTCTTCCTTCCACTTCGTTCTTCTGTAACACTCGTCGACACGATTGTACTTGTATCCCTTTTTACTATGTATGTTTTGATGACAATACGCTCATCAAATGAAGAAGAACACGAACTGATTGGGCCAGCAGAAGCAATAGGGAAATTGACTACTTTACCTAGGCGTTTGGCGATAATAATTATTATGGCCTTCAGTGCAGCCGTTATCTTTGCATCTGCAGAACCCTTTGCTGAAGGATTAGTAGAGACCGGAACAAAATTGGGCGTTTCAGAATTTTTGCTTATTCAGTGGATCGCACCACTCGCTTCCGAAGCCCCAGAGGTTATCTTGGCTGTCATGCTTACGTTAAGGGGACGTGCCAGTGTTGGCATGGGGGCACTCATTTCTTCAAAGGTCAACCAATGGACATTACTCATTGGAACCTTGCCAATAGCTTGGGCCTTCGGATCCGGGAATTGGTCCCTATTAGGCGGTCTACCGCTAGACGGAAGACAACAACAAGAAATCTTTTTAACTGCGGCACAGTCAGCATTTGCAATTGCAATATTTCTGAATCTTAGGCTTGAAAAAAGCGAGGCCTTAGCACTATTTCTCTTATTTGGAACTCAACTTTTCATCCCTCATGCTGAAGTTCGTATCGGATTTGGAGTTGCCTATTTATTGTTGTGTGCCCTTCTAACAATAAAACGTAGGAAAGACGTCCCAAAATTGTTTCAGTCTGCATGGGCAACTGTTCGAGGAACAAAGGATTCCAGTATCAACTATTCTTAATAATTGCAAACTCGAGAGCATCAGCAAGTGCTAGCCAAGAAGCCTCAATAATATCAGTACTCGCACCGACCGTAGTCCAATAACGCTCACCATCAGTGCTTTCAATCAAAACACGTACAGAAGCTGCAGTAGCATCATGTCCATCTAAGATACGTACTTTGTAATCCGCAAGAGTAGCCTTATCAAGGCTAGCCCATATGCTAACGAGTGCTTTACGCGCAGCAATATCAAGAGCATTGATAGGTCCATTACCTTCAGCTGCAGTATGCAAAATTTCATCGCCTACACGAATTTTCAGCATCGCTTCAGCAATCATATCCCTACTCTGGTCTGAACCATCCTCATGCCTATGACGTTCAACAATTACAAAATCATCCAACTCAAACGGCGCGGCATACCCAGGTATGTTACGCCTTACAAGCAGTTCAAAACTCGCCTCAGCTCCTTCATACTGAAACCCTTCACTCTCCTTTTGTTTTACAACTTCAAGAAGATTACGAATTTCCTGATCACTAAAAGGGTATTCAACTTCTAGCTCAGCAAGCTTCGTCTTAAGATTTCGTTGCCCAGACAATTCACTGACAAGCACACGTGCACCGTTCCCTACTAGGTCAGGATCGATATGCTGATACGACTGAGGATCCTTTGCTAGTGCTGCAACGTGATAACCAGCTTTATGTGCAAAAGCACTTGTTCCCACATATGGTGCTTGTGGATCTGGCGACAAATTAGCCAATTCACTCACAAAATGCGAAATCTCAGATAAGCGAGCAAGTTGTTCATCTTCAACTACATCTAGACCCATTTTTAACTTTAAGTTCGCAAGTATCGTAAGTAAATCTGCATTGCCACATCGCTCACCGTAACCATTAATACAACCTTGGATCTGCCAAACACCCTGTTCTACTGCAGCCATAGAGTTAGCAACTGCTAGACCAGCATCATCATGACAATGAATACCAAGGCGAGCATCTGGAACCTTTTCTTGGACTGCTTGTAAAGCCTCTAGTAATTGATGTTGCGTCATACCACCATTCGTATCACAAAGCGCCAGGGTACTAGCACCAGCTCGCACTGCAGTAGCAAGGCATTGCAAAGAATAATCTGGATTAATTTGAAACCCGTCGAAAAAATGCTCAGCATCAAACACTACATTTCTACCCTTATCGACAAAGTAACGAACAGTGTCGCTGATCATAGAAAGGTTCTCTTCATCAGAAGTTTCCAAAATGTGCTCAACATGATATTGACTAGCTTTACCAACTAGTGTGACCCCTGGGGTTTCCGCACTAACTAGACTTTGGATATTAGGATCAGAATCACAAGTAAGATCAGGACGTCGCGTACCACCAAAAGCCGCTACCTTTGCCTGTTTTAAATCAATCTCTTTCAATCTCTCAAAATAAGCTGCATCCCTTGGATTAGAGCCAGGGAAGCCTCCTTCTATCCACTCGATACCAAGTTCATCAAGTTTCTTAGTAATACTAATTTTATCTTCAACAGAAAATGAGATGCCTTCCATCTGGGCACCATCACGCAAAGTAGTATCGTAGATCTGTACACGGTCGGTAGACATTCTTTAACCTTTAATTATTAGAACGGGAATTTTTAGTACGGCTTCAAGGGCAAAAGCACTAAATTAAACATTCGGTAACCACGCAGAAATGGTATCACGCAAAGTACATTTAATGAAGATAGTGGTACAAATATGAAAATATCGTTATCTTCAAAGAACCCTTTGAAGGAGTACACAATGGCTACAGTTTTGATTCGCTTAAAAATCAAGGACGGAATGGAAAAACGCTACGAGGAAATCCAGAAAGCCCTATATGAAAAAACACATCAGCTAGAAAAAGGCGTGCTCCGCTACGAAGCATGGAGATGTCAAGATCCCAGCGTCTATTACTGCCTACTAGCGTTTGCTGATTACAACACATTCTTAATAGGTCACCAGATTAGTGATCATCACGAAGAAGCCACTCCGCCGCTTATGGAAGTAATTGAAGATGAACAATTGGAATGGGTAGACCCAATACAAGGTGCTTCTCCACTACCATCAACTAATCCACAAGACCTTCCAGAAAACGCACCCGAGATCGCCAAAACATATGATGAAATATTGCGAGTAGTCGCGCCAAATTGGTGGAATGAATTACGCTAAAGAAATAGAAATGGTAAGCAAGCACTAGAACGCTATAATCAAACTGTCCGTTTCTGAATATAGAGGTATTAATGTCGCAAGTACTGACCGAACTCGCAATTTTCTCAGGGCGTACACACCCTGACTTCACGGAAGGTGTTTGTTCAAATCTTGACATGGAAATTGGTGAAGTAGATGTATTTGAATTTTCAAACGAAAATATTTTTGTCCAATATAAGGAAAATATTCGAAGTCGTGATGTTTTCTTAATTCAGCCATTCTGCACCCCCGTCAATACTTCACTGATGGAATTGCTAGTTATGATTGATGCTGCACGACGTGCATCGGCAGGAAGGATAACCGCAGTAATTCCATATTTTGGATATGGTAGAAGTGATAAGAAAGATCAGCCTCGCGTACCGATAACAGCTCGTTTAGTTGCTAACCTTTTAGAGACAGCTGGTGCAGATCGTATTCTGACAATGAATTTACATGCAGGACAAATCCAAGGATTTTTCAACATCCCAGTCGACGAATTGACAGCTCTAGACCCTCTAGCACACTATTTACAACAACAAAATTTAGAAGACTACACGGTAGTCGCAACAGATGCTGGTGACGAAAAAAGAGCCAGAGATATGGCGGTACGCCTCAATTTACCCTTAGCCATTATTGATAAGCGCCGCATTGGCAACTCAGGAGAAACAGAAGCCTTAAATGTTCTCGGTGATGTAAATGCTAGAAATGTTTTTCTCTTAGATGATGAAATTGATACGGCCGGAACAATGGTGGAAGCAGTTCGTATTCTGAGAAAAAATGAGGCGCAAAATGTAATCATTGGAGGCTATCATGCAATTTTAAGCGGACCAGCAGTTTCACGATTAGACAAAGCTCAGGTGGACAAAATTTTAGTTACTGATTCTGTTCCTATACCAAAAGAAAAACTCCTTCCAAATATGAAAACAATCTCTATTGCACCACTTTTTGCACAAGCAATTGAACGGATTCACACAGGACAAAGTGTCGGCGCTCTATTTAATGGACAATAGTTCCTAATTAATCGTCCTCAAATTCTTTTTCTGGAGGAAAAATATCCTTACCCCCAAGAGCATTTCCTATTTTTCGTAATTCTCGATCGAAACGAATCGAGCGAGGGGCGATACCTGCAATAGAAATACGATTATTCTCTATAGCTACCCAAATACGTCGGCGTGGAATGTAAAAGGTGATTCCAAGACCTACTAGACCTAATATGATCGCGATCCATATGAAGGTATCCCCAGGGTCACGACGAACATCAATGCCAGAACCTTCAACACGATCGATAAAAGTGAACGAAAAACCATCAGCTGACAACCAAGTCCTATCTTGAGGCAACACGAGTCCTTCACCATCTGATCGGAGACCGGTAATATACAAGTAATCAGAATTCCAACGATCCTTCATCAGTTGAACAGTAACTTGCTCAGTAGCTGCACCAGGCATATCTAAAACGTTTATAGCAGGAATCAAGGTCGCATTCTTAAATGTGAACTCATATGTGTCTGAGCTAACCGACTCACCTGTGAATAATGAAGTTGCATTAAGATTTGGACCAACAAGCACGATATGGAAATCAGTTAGGTCCCTGTCTTGGCTTGGCAACCTCCACGAAACAGTATATGGGCCTCCTTCTAAGTCAAGCTCCGCAAAAACAGTAGAGCCTTCAGGATCCGAAATGGTCGCCATTTGAGGAACCGCTTCATTGAAAACAATTTCCCCATCACGTGTAGCAGCAGAAATAATTGGGACAGCCGTAACCTGATTTTCAAAATCAAGTACATCCCTATATAAAAGTTGACCCCCAACATTCTTAATTGAAATCAAAGCAAGATCGTCAAAGAAAGCTGCCTGGTGGAATCGATAACCATAAGCCTCGCATGGATTATTCACAGTAGCTTCACACAAAATAGCTTCATCACCACGCCGAACTGTAAATTTACTTCTGAAATCTATCACGTTACCTTTATCGTCAATGCCTTTCACTGCATCAAGCATTTCCACGAAAACTTGACTGGGACCAGGATCCCGAAAAAGAGGAACAGCAGAACGTTTTTCTACAAGAGATAATGTCCTTGATTCACCAGCAAGAGCGGTCAAAAGCCCTCCAAGCAAGAGCATGAGCAGCGCTAAATGCGAAACGAACGTCCCATATTGACCCCAAGAAAACCTTTGGGCAAAAAAAAGTTTGCTTCCTCTTGCATCAGCAGAATTACCAATTTCTTCAACCCCATACCTCAATCGTTTCAATTCTTTTACCACTACAATTGTGTCACCGATATAAGGAAACGTAATCCGATGCGTTGCCGACTTAAAATACGAATCAGGCACAACTTTTTGAGGCCTGTGAATACTCCTCCAAATAGGCTTAAATCTGCTAACCGTACAAACGGTTACCGAAACAACGACTATAAACCAAAGGGCAATGAACCAAACACTGTGAAATACATCAAATAAAGCAAGCGCGTCCAAGGGTTCAAACCAAATACCAAAGTCAAATCGTTTCAGCTCTAGCCAAGAGGTTCGAGCTACTTCATTATCTCGAACCTCAGGTGGAATTTGAGGAATTAAAATTCCTAATAAGCCAGACAACATAGCAAAAAATACCAAGCCTAAAGCAAATTTCACATTTGTTAAAAGCATCCATATCGCACGCAATGGATCATTTAATAAATTGTTCTGTAAGAAAGTAAAACTACTCATGACAGGTAGGTTTCCGCCAGATATTTGTACTGTTCTTGTGAAAGAATGCCTACATAGATTTCACGAATTACACCATTCGGATCAATCAATAAACTAATTGGAAGCCCAGTTGAAACAGCGTAAGTACTTGAAACCTGACCATTGAAATCAAGAAGTATTTGATAGGAGACTGCGAATTGCGATACAAAAACAGTAACGGCCTCTATTGTTTCCTGCTGATTTATACCTAAGACGATTAAGGTTTCTGGAAAACGGTCACTTAGCACTGATAGCTCAGGAGCCTCTTTGCGACAGGGTCCACACCAGGATGCCCAAAAATTAAGCAACACATACCTACCTCGAAAATCACTAAGCCTAACAACTTCATCATGTATGTTGGGAAGCCTAAAATTCGGTGCCAAACGACCCAAAGAAGGAACAGGGGGTTGATTTATTGAGCCAGTATCACCATCCAGTGCTATAACTCCGAACTCATCATTTACAAAAGTACTTTCTTCACCTTCAACACGCATTTCAAAAAACCAAAAAGCTAAGCCGACAAACGTAATAATGACTACTGCAATACCTAAGGTTGTAAGAGGACCAGAATACTCACGCTTTCGTTGCGGTTGCTCATCTGGAGGACCAAACATATATGGGTATAACAGTAGCATTTCCCTGACATACACCACCAATGATTAGGGATTCTTTAAATGCTCTACTCTTTCAGCAATGGCTCAATAGCCGTCCAAGCTTCTATCGCCAAATCTTCGATCGACTGCGTTGCATCCACTCTCACCCATTTCTGATCCGACTCATTAGACATCAAAGCCTGATATCCCAAATACACACGCTGATGAAATTCCTCCTTTTCAGATCCGGTTATGACAGGTTCGCTCTCCCCTGCTTTTCTTGCAAGACCCTCAGCAATAGGCACATCACAAAAAATAATAAGATCCGGCTCAACACCTTCTCTTACTACAAAATCAATTTGTTTTAAAAGTTCAAGATCGAGATTTCGTCCGTATCCCTGATATGCAAATGTGCTTGGACTAAAACGATCACACAAAACTACTAGACCTCGATTTAATGATGGCCGAATCACCCTAGTTATAAGATCTGCACGCGCAACTAAAAATGCGAGTGCCTCACCCCATGGATTAAGTCGTTTTTTTAATAGTTCACGAATTCCTTCCGCTACTGTAGTCCCACCCGGCTCACGTACAACAATAAATGGGCGATCTAACCCCTTCAGTCGAATACTTATTGCTTTAGCAAGAGTTGACTTACCCGCACCCTCACCACCTTCGAAAACTATGAATAAACCTTTTTTAGACATCTCGAAAAATAAAAAACCTATCCTTATCCCTGTTGAGGTCGAATACGTACACGTCGCTCTGGTTCATCTCCATAACTTTCACTAGCGAGGTTATACCGACCCGCCAATTCATGCTGCACTCTTCGAATATAAGAATTCGCAGGTGGTAGCTCTACAGGATAGCCATCACGCTGTACACGCGTTATTGCATCTTCAGTCTCTCGATACGCAACTGTCTCTGGATCGTCGACCACTGAACGGTCACTAAAGTGAAGCAGGGTTTGCTCTATCTGAAACTGTGTATTATTTTTCATAACATATATGGGAATCGACCTATTTTCAGCTTCACGAATTAAAGCAGGCTTTTTACGATAGGAATGCCGTAAAGTGATCACAGCGTCAGCATCTTCGATAGTATCTACCATCTCTACAGCTGCAGCAGTTCTTTGAATGGCTTGCCGAAGTCGACTACGAGAAATACTAAACGGAAAAACTCGTGCACGATGTGGTTTAGTAGATAGCACTGAACCTAGCCCGCTCTTTTCAGCAATCCCCAGGAAAAGTTCATCAACTTGTGAAGAATTTTGATCGGTTTGTCTAACTTCTGGAAGAACTTCAACTTCAACTTCCCCACTTTTTGAAAGCTCCCTAACTTCTGGGGAGGCTACAAAGCCACGTAGCTTTGAATCAACAACCGCAGCAACATCTTTATGAAGAGCAACTTTGTGCCACGATTGGATTTCAACCACACCATCAAATGTGGGCGGGGCCTTACGTTCCAAAATAGATTTTTGCGTACCTCTTCGGCGAGCCTCAGCATCTCCTAAAGTTACAGATTGAATACCCCCAATTAAATCAGCTAATGTTGGATTTGCCATCAGGTTTTCTAAGGTATTACCATGTGCAGTTCCAACTAGCTGAACCCCCCTCTCTGCAATAGTCCGAGCAGCAGCAGCATCGAGCTCATTACCTATTTCATCAATCACAATCACCTCAGGCATATGATTTTCTACTGCCTCAATCATAACTGCATGCTGCATGGCTGGCGTGGCCACCTGCATCCGTCGAGCTGCACCAATAGCAGGGTGAGGAATATCACCATCACCACCAATTTCGTTTGACGTATCTACAATAACAACCCTTTTTTTTGCATCATCAGCTAAAACACGTGCAACTTCGCGCAACATCGTCGTCTTTCCGACGCCTGGGCGACCAAGGAAAAGAAGACTCTTCCCACTCAAAACTAAATCCTCAATAATTCTAATCGTTCCATAAACAGATCGACCAACACGACAAGTAAGTCCAGTTATATCACCACGCCTATTACGAATAGCTGAAATACGATGCAATGTGCGCTCGATGCCTGCACGGTTATCATCACCAAATAAACCTATTCGGTCCGTAACATGGCGTAAATCAAATTCAGTAACTTCTGTGCGACTCAACACAACTTGCCTATTCGGATATCGTGCTTCTGGCAAACGGCCAAGATCCATCACAACTTCAAGTAAGTCACTTTGATTATTACTAGCATGTAAAGATTCTGTGAATCGTTCTGGCAAAGTAGTTATCAAGGCCTCAAGATCATCGGTTATTATCCAATCGGGTAAAATAGCAAGCCTTGGCGAAGAAGCATTTTCCTCTATTTCAAAACTAGCCATGCGACACCTCACCTGAATTAATCATACGTTAGGGTGTCCTAGTTTATTCTAGTTCGCTCCGTTAGTCTGCTGTTTAAATTCCGTGCCTAAATACAGATTTTTCGTAATAACCAGTTTGTTCTGGTTTGTTTGGGATTCGCAGCAAATTCGCAGCATTTAATCTCTCAGAAAATATTGCCGATGCTTGGATATGCTTGGATATGCTTTGCGATGCTTAAGCGATGCTTAGACAATATTTCTAATCACTAAGTATCTATATAAACTTTTAAGAATATACCGTGATTGGAAATATCAGTTTTCAACCCGCGCTGATATACAATGAACTGGCCCTGAGCGGAACTGGTGCAAAAGAAGCAGAAAAAGCGTTACGGAGGCTACGGTGGGAGAAGAGTTTAACTACCGGCGAGTAAATAAAAGAAAATGAGAATTAATGTTTTAGGAACATCTGGAAGTGGAAAATTTTGTTACGGGCGGAGGGACAACATGAATGTTAAAAAAGTTTTGAACATTGCCAGTTGGGTAATATTTGCATTTGGCGCTATGTGGATAATTTTTGGATCTGGAACCCTAATATTGCCACTTGGCATGATACTGGTGGCAATATTCCTGAACATTAAGAGTCGCCGGCTTCCTCAAGAGCAAGACAGCAATGGCAAAGGATAAAACAAACGTGCCTAATTTAATTAAAAACCCACTAGGTTTCATTGTAATTGTTGTTGTTTTCGTGATAGCGGTATTCCTGTTTTGGTGGCTTTCTGGTGGTGGGATTTGGTTGATAGACGCGTACCTGTGATAACAGTGTGAACGGTTTGGGAAACGTTTTTGTTTCTAGTGAGGTGTTGCCTGCCAACAGAAGAACCATTCAAAACTGAAAAAATAGGGTAGTTTTAAAAACTTTCGCGACAAATTCGCGACATTTCAGTAGTTTTTAGGCATAAATTCCCTGTTTTACGCACGACTCGTCTCGGAATCTAAATTAATCATACGGGAAAATAGATTATGTAGCCTTATATCCTTTGTAAGTTCAGGATGGAAAACTGTTGCCAAAAGATTTCTCTGTCGAGCAGCAATAATCTCTCCACCAGGAAGCGTAGCCAACACCTCAACAGAAGTACCAACAGTTGTAATTATAGGTGCACGTATAAAAACAGCAGGGAATTCGTCCCCATCAATACCATCAATCTTAATATCTTCCTGAAAAGATTGGAGTTGCCGACCAAATGCATTCCTTTGAATTTTCATGTCCATAACTTGGATTCCAGGACGATCGAGATTGTCGACATGTCGAGCAAGTAAAATTGCCCCAGCACAAGTACCCCATACCGGCTTATCACTATCACAAAAATTACGTAAAGGTTCTAAAAAATTATATTCCAAAACTAATCTTGCAATTGTTGTAGACTCCCCGCCCGGAATGATAAGAGCATCCACGTCACACAACTGATGTGGAAGACGAACCTCACAGGAATTCACACCGAGTAAAGCAAGCATCTCAATATGCTCACGGAAATCTCCCTGCAAAGAGAGAACACCGATTGTAGGCAAAACCCTATAATCGGTATTGTATGCAGCACTAGGTAGACTATTACTCGTGATGGTCACAGGATGTTATACCATTAGGGATAGAAAGCACCATACAATAGTTTAGCATTGTCCTAAGCCTGAACTTTCAACACTTAAATGCATCCGGAGGATATTAGTATGCCAGGAAAACTCACCACACAAGAAGTTTTAGAATTCCTTGATAGTCGACCAGGATGGATCATCTTCACAACGATTGGCAATGATGGCTACCCCCATAGTATTCCAATCGGATACTTCCGAGATGGTCCTGATGTACTCATTGGCGGAATGGATAAGACACAAAAAATCGTAAACGTTGAAAGAAACCCAAAAGTAAGTTTGTCCTTGGAAAGTGGTCAAACTATGCAAGATATAAAGGGAGTTCTAATTCAAGGAGAAGGCACAGTAGTACGCGATCCGAAAGAAGTTCTTGAATTAAATCGTACTGCGGCACGAGCTAGAGGGGCTCCCGAAGACAGCTTGCCTTCAGAAGCAAGACCAGGTGCTGCCTACGTCCGTGTAAAAATCATCAAGGTTATTTCTTGGGATTATTCACGCTAACATTCATCTTGCTTAAAAGGATTACAACTAATCAATTTTATTCAGGCCACCACTGAAAAATTTTTAGATCAACACGTCCTTTTTTGAAATTTACCTCTTCGTGTTCCAATAGTGCACACTGAAGATCAGCAGCTACAACCGAACGTCTTTGAATACTAGTTTCCCCTCTTGCATTTATTACTCTCCACCAGGGAACATCAGAATCTGAAGGCAAGCCACGCAAGGCGTAACCAACAGCCCTTGCAGCACGAGGAGAACCAAGCAGTACGGCAATCTGACCATAGGTCACTACATAACCCCTGGGAATGCTTTGGACAAAGTCATATACCCGAGTATAGAAATTGGGAAGCTTATCCACGCGTATGGTAGGCACGTTCAAATTCGTACCAGCCAGAACCAATAACTTTTAACGAACCATTACCAGGTTCTCGACCAGGCCATGCATCAGGATCACGTTGGTATTCATTTAGAACTCGTTCAGCTTCTTCCGAACTCTCAGCATCAACTTCATAGATACAAAGATAGTCTGAAGGGCTAGGAATCCCAACATGCTTACCAGTCAACTTATAAACACTTCCGCTTAAAAAATTAGGACAAAGGGCTGTGTCCTCAATGTGATTACCTAAATACCAATCATCAAAATCTTGTTGTTGCGCCTCACTCTGTGGCTCAACCAAACCAACCAATATAAAACGTGCCATAAAAAACCTCCATTTTTGAAAAGAATAGCCTTTTCAACGAACTAAGTCATTGTAGATTCCAAGTTCAGTATGTAACGTTCTAAACTACGAGTGGAGAAAGCATATGGGAACCCGTTTCCGTTATTCGATTTGGGATGGAACACAAACTGTTACTGAAATTGATGCAGAAGATCTTCTAGACTCGCTATCTGACGACTTACTAAACTTTGGCGATTTACAGCATGCAATGCGTAATCTAATGCAAAAAGGTGCACAGAATCTTGACGGTGAACAGGGTCAAGGATTACGTGACTTATTGCAACAGCTACGAAAACAAAGACGAGAACAACTCGATCGTTTCGACCTTGGCTCCATATTTGATAACTTAAACGAACAACTTGATGACATCTTAAATATGGAAAACAAAACTTTGGATGAGCGCCTACAAGATGCAGGTATAGCACCTGACGAAGAAAAAGAAGGTGAACATACCAAGGGAACTCCATCTGAAAATCAATCCGATAACGAAAAACAAAGCCCAGATAATGAAAACCCTACAGATAATCCACAGCCTACAAAACAAAACAGTAGCTCAAATCAAGAAAATGATTTTGATGAACTATTAAAAACCATAACCGACCGTAAAAAAGATCAATTAAAAAACTTACCAGATGATACGGCAGGGAAAATACAGGGGCTCCAAAATTATGAGTTCATGGATAAAGATGCGGAAGAAAAATTTAGAGAACTAGTTGATTCTCTGAAACAGGCCATGATGGATACCTTCTTTAAAGATTTGTCACAACAGATATCTGCCATGTCCCCAGAAGACATGGCACATGCTAAAGAAATGGCCAAAGACCTCAACGAAATGCTAAAACAAAAAATGCAAGGTGAGGATCCTGACTTTGAAAATTTTATGGACCAATACGGCGATATGTTCGGAGACGATCCACCAAAATCGCTAGAAGAATTAATGGCACAAATGCAGGCACAAATGGGAGCTATGCAAAGTTTGATGAACAGCCTTCCTCAAAATATGCAAGACCAGTTACAACAACTCATCAGCAATAAAATCGGCGATCCAGCCCTTGCAGATACCCTTAGTGAACTTGCAGAAAATATGATGCAACTCATGCCACCTAAAGAACAAAATAATCGTTATCCGTTCAGAGGTGATGAAGATTTAGATTTGTCAGCAGCGATGGAATTAATGAAGCACATGCAAGAAATTGATGAACTCGAACGGCAAATTGAGCGTACTCAATTCGGTGGTGATCTAGATGATATCGACCTCGACAAGCTAGAAGATCTATTAGGTGAAGAGGCTAAAGAAACTATCGAACAGCTTAAGCAAATGCTCGAAATTCTCGAAGAGGCAGGTTATGTACGGCGTAAAGGAGATGATGATTGGGAATTAACCCCCCGAGGAACCCGGAAAATAGGGCAGCGTGCACTGGTAGAATTATATGCACAGCTAAAAAATGATAGCTTAGGAAAACACGAGACACATGAAACTGGGCATGGTGGTGAACGTATAGATGATACAAAGCCCTACGAATTTGGAGACCCCTTTCATTTAGATATCCGTAAGACAATCATGAATTCGGTATATCGCAATGGTCCCGGCTTACCAGTTACTTTGCTACCTCAAGACTTTGAGGTAGCAAGGAGTGAAACAACCACCCAAACAGCAACTGTAATAATGCTCGATCTCTCTTGGTCAATGGCCTTAAAAGGGAACTTCCAAGCAGCAAAAAAAGTAGCTCTTGCACTTAATAATTTGATTTCATCCCAATTTCAACGCGATAGTCTTTACATTATCGGATTCAGCGCATATGCCCGAGAACTAAAAGCAACAGAGCTGCCTTTCGTACATTGGGATGAATCGGTGCTTGGTACAAACATGCATCATGGACTAATGATTGCAGAAAAATTATTAGCAAAACATACTCAAGGAACTCGTCAAATATTAATGATCTCTGACGGTGAACCAACTGCACATCTTGAAAACGGACGTAGCTACTTTGCATACCCCCCCAGTCCAATCACAATCCGTGAAACATTACGCGAAGTTCAAAGATGCACAAAAAAAGGGATCACAATTAATACTTTTATGTTAGACCGTAGTCATCACTTAAAGGAATTCGTAAATAAAGTTGCAAAAATTAATAAAGGAAGAGTTTTTTACACGACACCAGACAAATTAGGGGAATATATTCTTGTTGACTATGTTTCTCAAAAACAAAAGAACTTAGTAGGCCATAATTAATCAAATACTAGCTATAATTATCCGAGGCCAACAATGAAAAAGCCACTAATTGGGATAACACTAGGCGATCCATGTGGAATCGGCCCAGAAGTAGTTGCCAAGGTTTTAAACCACACAGAGATCACTGAATGGGCACGACTTTTAGTAATTGGTGATGCAAAGATTTTATCAACGTCACTAAAATCAATAAATTCCGAAAAACGGATCGTCACAACAGAACAACCTGAACAAGCACATGGAGGTTCAGAGTCAATTACAGTACTGGAAGTTCCCAATATCAATGTGGAAGCTCCGGTATTAGGAAAACATTCAAAAAATGCGGGATTGGCTTCACATGCTTGGGTAGAAACAGCAGGTAACTTGGCCCTTGAAAAAAAAGTTGATGCAATTGTTACAGCACCTATCAACAAGACATCTTGGAAATTAGCAGGGATTAAGGAAACTGGACATCAGGAGGTATTCCAGCGTTTATCCGGTTCGAAGCAGGTCTATACCATGCTTGTGAGTGGACAACTTCGATGCATGCATTTAACAACTCACCTGCCATTAGTGGAAGCTTGCAATTCTGTAACTAAAGAAAATATAGGAGAAGCCATTTCAATAACAAATGACTATTTGCAACGATGGGGTTTTGCTCAGCCTAAAATTGCAGTTGCAGCATTAAATCCACATGGAGGTGATTCAGGCCTGATAGGGAAAGAGGAAATTGAGGAAATCGCTCCTGCAATAGAAAAAGCTCAAAGTAATAAGATTTTAGTAACAGGCCCAATTCCGGCAGACTCAGTTTTTGTTCAAGCAATCGCAGGAAAATATGACGTTGTTATTGTTCTGTACCATGATCAAGGACACATAGCGATCAAAGTACATGGTTTTGAACAAAGCATCAGCATAAATCTTGGGCTTCCATTCATTAGAACATCAGTCGATCATGGAACTGCATTCGACATTGCAGGTAAAGGAATCGCTGACGAGACCAGCTTAATCGAAGCAATCCGAACAGCAGTTGAACTTGCAACGGGCACCGGAATAAATACCCGAAATACATAACCCTTTTAATCAACCCAACTATCCCAAAAAAGCACATCACCCACAGGTAATCGCCTCGTTGGGCCAAAATTTGCATCGGGATAACCTAAAGGAATAAGTGCACAAGGAAGCGCATTTTCAGGAATACCCAAAAACGGACGTAGCTCATCAAGAATAGGAGCTTGGAAAGTAGTTAATACTGTTCCTAAACCGAGCGCACGAGCCACAAGTTGAAGATTTTGGACAGCACCGTATATAGATGAGCCTGTAAGAATATTGTCCGTCGAGGAGAATGCCCCATCATCCCTATATAAGCATGGGATAATGTAAACAGGTGCCTGATCGAGATCATTCAAAAGACTTAAAGCACCTGTGAACATTAATCGTTGACCAGTATCATCTGACTTAGAACCTTCGGAAAAATATTCACGTATACCCGGATTATGCTCCGCATTATTGCGTATCATTTTTGCAATCCTTGAACGTTTCTCAGAATCACGCACAACTAAAAACCTCCATGGTTGTCTATTAGTACCACTGGGAGCTTTAGTCGCAGCTTCGATAACGCGACGTAATATTTCGTCAGAAACCGGTTCGTTTTTAAACTTACGAATTGCACGCTGTGAATAAACAGCTTCAAAAATATCTGCTGTTCCCTCTGGCCCTGATGTAAGGTTATCTGGCTGAAACTCTGGCATTATAAACTCCTCGCCTTAAGGCATTGCATATGCTTGATAGGCCAGTTTGCCATGAAATTCATTATTAAGAGGACTTATGCTTTGGATAACCGCTATCATCATACCTGCAATAGTGTTGGCATATTTCTCTTTTTGGGTTTGGTTTTGGGATCGTAGACGTAAAAGAAAGAAACCGAAATGACACTCTTTATTCCCAAACTTATAGTCTCTAACAGCCCCGACCAGGGAGTCCGACATCAGTAATCAAGAGGAAAATGTGCCTCTAGAGAACTTCGTAAATAAGATGTTCCGCTCATTTTCAATTCCTTCTTTTCGTTACTTATGGATCAACACCATTACCTTTTCACTCGTGCAGGGGATGGCCCTACTTACATTTCTCCAACTTGCTAGAGAATTAAGTGAAAGCAATAAAGCCCTTGGTTTTTTTGGATTTGCAGTCGGAATCCCAGTTTTGATTTTTGGATTACCTATCGGAATTATTGCTGACAGGGTGGATAGAAGAATCCTCATAACTGCAAGCCATGTTGTTTCCTGTGTAGCATCTTTAGGCCTAGCCTTGCTCTTTTGGATGGGAGACCTAAACCTTGCTCTAGCACTCATTTTGGCAGGTATTTCAGGACTTGGTATAGCTATCGGACAACCTATTCGACAAACAATTGTACCTTCAATCGTTCCACGCAAAAACTTATTGAACGCAATCGCCCTAAACAATGTAGGCATGCAAAGTGGACAATTTATAGGTCCCGTTTTTGCAGGTGTACTCGTAGCCACATTAGATTTCGGCTGGGCTTTCACAATCCAAGCCGGTTTACTAATTGCTGGAACGTTTTCACTAATTCCCCTTCGTCTCCCCCCACTTGAACGAACAATAGCAGAACGGAAAATAAGCTTGAACAAGTTTTTTCAGGATATCCGCGATGGGTTCTTTTTTGTCGCACGATCAATGGATATTCGTGTACTATTCTTCCTTTTAATCGTTACTACATTGGTAGTTAATGGACCCTGGCAAACCCTTTTGCCAAGAATTTCAGAAGATCAATTAGGCGCAAGCAAAACATTTCAAGGCGTATTACTAAGTATTTTTGGCGCCGCTATGTTCATTATGTCCT
This sequence comes from uncultured Dehalococcoidia bacterium, assembly GCA_963933025.1. Lineage (GTDB taxonomy): Bacteria > Chloroflexota > Dehalococcoidia > Tepidiformales > Tepidiformaceae > JAKUNN01. The sequence continues at coordinate 20,062 of CAWVTC010000001.1, forward strand.
TCATTATTGCTGCTCTCGGAACAATAAAAAATGCTGGGGGATGGTTTGCGCTAACACTAGTTATTGGCGGCAGCATTATTGTAGGGATTGGGTTTTCACACACTACATGGCTCACCATCGTATTGATGATATTGAGTGGATTTAATGCAGCATTTTTCGTGAATTTAAATTTGACTCTAATTCAAATCAATACACCAGGATTTATGATGGCACGCGTTATGAGCATTTACACCATAGCTATGATGGGAGGAGCACCTTTCAGCGCACTGTTGGCTGGAGTAATGGCAGATGTCGTTGGCTCAGCAGGCCTTTGGTTCTCAATTTGCGGTGCCTCAATGGCAATGATCGCAGCAATTATCATAGTTACACAGCCAAAACTTCGAAACATGTCCTCTGCTCCACGTAATGAAGAGTTGGTTCCCTAGTTCTTCCTTTTAAAAATCTGGGCACCACCTGATTTCGGAAAAAATCTTCTACGCAAAATTCGGACAGCGAACAAAATAAGTGCGAATAGGGAAGCATACGCAACGAAATTAGAAAGAATTGGTTGATTAATCGCCATGATGCCTGCAATCAACCCCGTCCACAAAAGAACCCAAATAGCAAGAAATATTGCTCTACTTCTTTGCACATTGTTCAACTCGGAAAATCTTTCTGTTTGCAGAAGACGCTGGCCACACCAATAACCAATCGTAAACCACCCAACAAGAATGAGAATGAAAACTAACATCGAAAACCTCTCTTACTCTCCAAGTGATTTATCACTCGGTACTTCCAAATTATCAGTGTCTAGGACTGGAAATGTCGCCGATACAACAGGAGCTTTCTTCGCCGCAATAAAAAGGATCACAACACCTAAAACACCAGCGATGAGCGAACCAAAAATTACACCCATCTTTGCTTGATCAAGTAAAGATTCCCTACCTTCAAACGATAGTTCTGCAATAAATAAAGATACAGTAAAACCTATCCCTCCTAATGCAGCTGCTCCAAATACGTGCGGAATAGTTACAGCACTAGGCAGTCGCCCAATTCGTAAAACAAGACCTAATAACGTAGCCAAACTGATACCAACAAATTTACCGCCAACAAGGCCTAATAGAACACCCCAAGCAAGCCGTCCTCCAAAAGCACCACTTAAGCTTTCGCCAGAAATAACTACGCCTGCATTAGCTAAGGCAAACAAAGGCACAATCACAAAATTCGACCATGGCAATAGGAAATGTTCTAGTTTTTCCATAATACGCTCACCTTGGAAAGGACGTGCTGGCGTAAGAAGACCAAGAATTACTCCTGCAATCGTGGCATGAATTCCGCTCTCAAATGTGGCATACCAAAGAATAACCCCTACAACAATATACGGGGCAAATGAAACTATCCGTGCACGTTGCATTAAAAAAACTAGTATCACTAAACCTAATGAGGCAGTAAGCCAGTCGAATGCAAGCTCGCTGGAATAAAAAATTGCAATAATTGCGATACCACCAATATCATCTGCAATGGCTAGGGTTAAAAGAAAAACGCGAAGACCAGAAGGCAAACGTCTACCAAAAATAGCTAAAACGCCAGCCACAAACGCGATATCCGTCGCAACAGGTATGCCCCATCCATCAATAGCATCAGTGCCATTAGTGAAAATGAAAAATATTAGTGCAGGAACGGCCATGCCACCCACTGCTGCTAACAGCGGCAAAGCAGCCCGTTTAGGATCATTTAATTCACCAGTAACAAGTTCCCTTTTGATTTCTAATCCAACTAAGAAAAAGAAAACGACCATAAGGGCATCATTTACCCAATGACCTAAATCTTCATTTAAGTGAAAACCTTCAATATTTAAAGACGCATGAATATGCCAAAAAGCCTCATAGGCTTCAGTAGCCACGTTACCCCATATAATTGCAGCAACCGCTGCAATTAAAAGAACAATGCCACCAGCAGCTTCAAGCTTGAGAAACTCTTGCAACATGGAACGTGCTCTTGCAGGGCGAGGTAACCAAGGCCAAGCGGTGTTAGTAGGTGGTTGGTCAGACATTAAACTTTAGAGTTACCTTATTGTTTTTTCATTCTGGAAAAATTACTGTGGCTTATTGTTGCCACCTTTAAAAAAATCACCTACGCGGTCCCACATAGATTTATCACCAACTCCTTTAAGGAACTCACCCCAAGCATCTTCAGCTGAAGATGAACGCGCTAAGTTTTTAACACGATCCTCCATAATATCCTTAATCCGCCCTTCCTCACCTGCATCAACCCAAAAACCATGTGCATCCTCGCAAGTATCAAGCTCAAGATCATATGCACGATAATTAAAAGCAATCATCTCTTTATCACAAACAGGACATTTAAGCTCACTTGGACGCTTAGCATATTGAATCGTTGCACGTCGCGTATTTTCATCAGATGCAGATTTAGCTTCTAAATCGTCAAGTTCATGGTGATCAAGCCAACGCCCATGACACGTGAGGCAATGGTCTACCTCAATTCCAAAGTGATGTTCTACTGTAAGTGCACAGGCGCATCGTGGACAATCCATAACTTTTACTCAACACATTTCTACCCAAAAGATATAGAACATATTACTAACATATCCAAGTATGTGGGTTTTTAGGCAGTAAAAATAAATAAAACAGTAGAAAAGGGGAAAATCAGGGGCAAATGCATTAAAAAACAGCCTTACAAAAGAACATCTCTGATTAGATAGAAGATACCTACACCTGATCCGATAGCTATTGGTATTAGACGGCCAGCAGTTAGCATGAATTCATGCTAACTGTAATGCTTCAGTTTTGGAAACAGTGTGAACGGTTTGGGAAACAGTTCCGTGCATATAATGAACACGCATAAATATGGATGTTAAAAAAGCTTTGAACTTTGCCAGTTGGGTAATATTTGCATTTGGCGTTTTTTTTACGTTTTCTATGGCAGTCATTGCCATGGTACTGCAAGGTATTTTTTACTACTTCAAAAAAGACAACAAAAAAGATATAGACAATACCCCGTAAACAGTTCACGTTTATCAGATACCCCTTAAATAAAAGACTATGCTACTGCTTGTTAAGGAGTTAACAATGACTAGACAAATATGGTGGTTCATTCTCAATGCAGGTAGTTGGCTTTTTGGGATGGGTGGCTTTCTTTACACTGTTATTACATTTTCTGTCGCTGAAACAGTTATGCAACAAACTGCTGCTGCTGCATATGGTACTACCCTCGTATTATTTGCGATGTTCCTGCGGATTCATGCTACAAACCTACGCCGTACTGAAGAACGGCAGTATACGTTGCTAGAGATAATTTCAAGGGTTTACAGTATGAAGCCGTAACCACAGATGATTCACTAAATACCTCATCGGTTACCTTTCTAGGCCAAGCTAAAGCAAACCTCTAATCTTCTGGCCAAGCATCTCCAGGCATCAAAGGCTTACCGCGCGGATCCCATTCATCCGTAGGGAAAGGTCCAGGCTGATAACCACGACTTGCTGTTAAACCACCGTCTAGCGGTAAAATCACGCCGTTAACATACTTCGATGCATCAGATGCAAGAAAAACAATAGGCCCTACTAAATCATCAGGTGCACCAATACGACGCATAGGGGTACGTCCTTCTAGCATTTCCATAATTCCACTCTGAGCAATAGCATCATGGGTCATTTCCGAATCAAAAATAGTTGGGGCAATGGCATTAACACGAAGGTTACGATCTCCCCATTCAACAGCAAGGAATTCAGTCAACCTAGTGACACCACCTTTTGCCGCAAAATAGCCAGGTGATCGACCCTCAAAACCACCGATACCAAAAATACTACTGATATTTATGATATTCCCATGACCCTGCCTCAAAAAATGCTGTGCAGAAGCACGACAACAGTACCAAAGACCATTTAAATCTGTTGCAACAATGTCGTTATACATGTCTATATCAGAATGTTCCGAACGAAAACCACGAGGATCAGCAATCCCAGCGTTATTGATAAGAACATCAACAGTACCAAATTCATCCCAAGCAACCTTCATAAGTTCCTCAACCTGTTCGTACTCACGAACATCACAGGCCACAGTCAAACATCGACGCCCCTTCCCTTCAATTAATGCTTTTGTATCCTGCAACTTATCCTCGTTTCTTGCCGTCGCAACGATATCAGCGCCATAATCAGCCAACGCAGATGCCCACGAGACTCCAAGCCCATAAGAAGCACCTGTAACAATTACAGTTTTCCCAGTCATATTAAATTCATTCATATATTTCTCCTTATTACGTTCAAAGACTTTCTTTATTCAAAAACTTTCTTTAGCTCTTGAGAGGCACTATCAATCGCTGCTTTAGCATCATCTAAAACTTCACTCATACCAAAAAAACCATGGGTCATACCGTCATAGCATTTTGAAACAGTGGGAACACCTGCATCCCTCAGCCTTGAAGCATAAGCATTTCCTTCATCTCTCAAAGGATCATATTCTGCAGTTATCACATGCGCATTGGGCAACCCACTTAAATCATCTGCTATAAGTGGTGAAGCGTACGGATCGTTTGGGTTTCCATTTGGTCCAATATAGTGATCCCAAAACCATCGCATTGACTTAGTGGTTAAAAGATAGCCTTCAGCATTATCCCGATATGAATCACTTGTAAAGTCCATCGAAGTAACAGGATATACGAGAAGCTGATGACTAATCTCTACTGTACCTTCATCACGTGCACGCAAGGCAACTGCAGCTGCAAGGTTTCCACCGGCAGAATCACCACCAACTGCAATTCGATTAGCATCTCCACCAATCTCAGAGGCATTCTGTGCAGCCCATAAGGTAGCGGCATAACAATCATCCATTGCAGCTGGATAACGATGCTCTGGTGCAAGTCGATAATCAACAGATACAACAATGACTCCAGATCTATGCGCCAAGGCACGAGCCGTTGGATCTGCCATTTCAAGATCGCCAAGAACCCAACCACCACCATGAAACCATACTAGAATTGGCAAACCAGATTCAGAATTTGGCCTATATATACGTACAGGCACATCACCGTCCGGACCAGGAAATGTGCAGTCTATACTTTCTGCAACAGGATCTGGGTTCGAAGGCGGTAAACGACGAGCTGCAGATGCAGCCCGAGCATCCTCAGCTGATTGCTCCCATAATGGAGGAAGGTTGAGGCTTGCCATTTGATCAAGAATCATTTTCGCTTGTGGATTAAGTGGCATGTTCGGATCCTTTCTTAATTATGATGCAATAGATGCTAATGCTGAACAGCATTACCACCACATACATTGATAGATTGACCAGTAATCCATGAACCTTGATCACTGCATAAATACACTGCCTGATACCCAATATCTTCACCTGTACCAGCACGACCTATCGGGATACGTGCAGCACGCTCATCAAAATTAGGATCATCAAACACATCATCCATGCGTGAAGTATCTACTAGGCCAGGACAAATAGTATTTACCCTCACTCCATATCGACCAATTTCTTGTGCCATTGAAGCTGTTAAACCTTGCACTGCAGCTTTACTGGCTACATAAGCAGACATGTTCGGACCAAGAATTTTCCCTGCAATTGAAGAAATATTCACAATTGCACCTCCATTGTCAGCCTCAATCAAATGCTTTCCAAAAATACGGGACATTAAAAAGGTGCCCCGCAGATTAACATTAAGAACGGTATCCCATTGCTCGATTGGCATATCTACAACCGGAACTCGATCTTCACCTCGAGCTGCGCCTGCATTATTAACAATGAAATCACAACTACCAAACTCCGCAATTGTTGCTGCCAGAAGGTCTTGGACAGATCCTTCATCAGCAACATTACTTACTAGTGGAAGTGCCTTTTTCCCCACAGCACGAATTTCATCAGCAACAGATTCAATGTCTCTCCATCCAGCTGCTTTTTCAGCATCGGGATAACGATCGGGTGAACGACCAGTTCCAGTAATTACAACATCGCAACCAGCTTTCGCCATTTCTAAAGCGATCGAACGTCCAATTGAACGCATACGACCAGCTCCAGTAACAACAGCAACTTTTCCTTCAAGTCCAGTAAGTTCAAGAGTAGACATATAAAATTTCCTCACATAAATTTATTGATATATGGAAACTATGCACTTGAAATGGATGTCTCTCAAGTCCTTATCAATTTTGAAAGAGATGAAGTAGTCTAACTTTGTTAAAACATTCCGAGGAATATCCAATGGCAGCCGAACCTTTCACTATCACAATTGAAGATGATGTTCTAGATGATCTAAGAGCACGATTGAAACAAACTCGCTGGGCATCAGACTTCGGTAATGATGACTGGAGATACGGGACAAACGAAGAATACCTTCGGGAATTTGTTGATTATTGGCTTAACGATTATGACTGGCGAGAGCAAGAACAAAAAATGAATAGCTTTGCTAATTTTAAAACTGAGATCGATGGAGTGCCTATCCACTTTATTCATGAAAAAGGAAAGGGACCAAACCCTACGCCGTTAATTTTGACGCATGGTTGGCCTTGGACATTCTGGGACTTCAACGAGGTAATTCGTCCTCTGACAGATCCAGCTGCATTCGGTGGAGATCCTGAAGATGCTTTTGACGTAATAGTACCCTCACTACCTGGGTTTGGCTTTTCAACCCCATTGCGACAAACAGGAGTACAGCCAGTAAAAACAGCTGATTTATGGGTCAAGTTAATGCGCGATGTACTTAAGTATGATCAGTTCGGTGCACAAGGGGGTGACTGGGGATCATTTGTAACCGCACAACTCGGACATAAATACCCTGAATATCTGATTGGCATTCATTTGAGTCTGCCTTGGTTACTTACCGACGGTGGTTTTAGACCAGCTTCTGCAGAGGATTATGGTCCAGGAGAGGAAGATTGGTTTGAACAAATGAATACAAGAATGCAATCAGCAGCTTCACATGTTGCAGTACATTCAAACGATCCACAAACATTGGCATACGCAATTAATGATTCGCCTGTGGGTCTAGCAGCCTGGTTAATTGAACGACGTAGAAACTGGAGCGATTGCGATGGTGATGTAGAAAAAAGTTTCACAAAAGAACATCTTATTAACACAGTAATGATTTATTGGTTAACAGAGAGCTTTTCCACCAGCGTTCGCTATTATTGGGAAAATGCTCGAGCTCCCTGGGTCGCCTCTCACGATCGGAAACCAACAATAGAAACACCTACAGCAATTGCTGTTTTCCCACGCGAGTTAATTTTGATGCCAAGAAAATTGGCAGAGGAACGTACAAATCTTCACAGATGGACCTTAATGCCTTCTGGGGGACATTTTGCCCCTGCTGAGGAACCACAACTTCTAGTCGAAGACTTACAAGCTTTTTTTAGGACTCTCAAAAGTGCGAGGTGACCACTTCGGCTGGACAACTGTAACAATTGCAATTTGTTTCATCACTGTAATTACTTCTACTAGCCTACTGGCATGCGTTAGAAAATCAGCCGCTCCTACTTCTACCTCTACTTCTACCTCTACTTCTACCCCTACCTCTACTTCTACCCCTACCTCTACTCTTACCCCTACCCCTACCTCTACTCCTACCCCTACTACTCCTACTCCTACCCCTACCTCTACTCCTACTCCTACTCCTACTCCTACTGCACAACAATTAGAAACGCTTAAGAAAAAACAACAATGTTCAGTTGCTGAACTTAAACTTTGGGAATTAGGCAAATCGATTGAGACGACAATGTCTACTTATGGAGATGACCCGTATAACGGAAGTTATAGCTTCGCACTGATCGATACATACTGCTCTCAAGCTCTAACCATCAATCCTGAACGATTACAATATCCAGCTTCTGCAGCAAAGATAGTAATTGCTATCGCTGTTTTACATGCAGTTGAAACAGAAAAACTAGCCTTGGAAGAAATTCAAGAAGATCTTGAAATTATGATGCGTAAGTCTATGGATATAAACTCGGATGCGTTAAATGATTTGGTCACCCCTGTACAAGTTCAAGAAATTATTCAAAAAGCAAACCTATCACCTTTAACAAGGTTCTTTCATAGCTGGCGCGAAACGGCAATGACAGCACATGATTTGGCACTTATCTGGGAATCCTTAGTTTCGGGAAAGCTTCTCAATAAAACACTGACAGCCTACCTTATGGATTTAACTACACAAGCAATTATTCCCGAAGCCTTTATGACTTTCCCAAGCGGCAAGATCGAAGGTTTTGAATACGGGCAAAAAGCCGGTTACTGGATCAACGCTGAAGGTGATGAAAGGTTAATTGGCTCAGGATATTTGATAGAACAAGGTAATCCAAACAAAGCATATAGCATTGTTTTCATGACACAAGGAGACGAAGCTGATGACCTTTGGGATAGGTCAAAACTGGCAGCATCACCAAGACACGGGGTTTGGCCATTGATCCTTGAATTTGTAACCGGGCAAGTGCAAGCTCCAACGAACTAGTTGAAATTAATATCTGCCAAAGTTAACGATCCTGGTGAAATACCCTCACGAGCTAAACGTTCAACCGTTTCCTGAAGAGCAAGATTCACAGGTGTGGCAATACCAAATAATCGTCCAAGCATTACAATTTCCCCATTGAGATAGCTAGCTTCCACGCTTCCTGTTCCACGTTTCAAGCTCTGCCATGATGAAGAACCTTGTCTTGCAGCTGCTCCTTCACGACTAACAGCACTGAAAGTTTTAAATCTTTCTAAAAATGCTTCATCACTAACACGATCGATGCCAGCAGCCGCAAGACAAGCATCACCTTCTTCACGCGCCCTTTGAAGAAGTGTACTGAAATCTTGTCGGATCTCAGCATCCACATCACCTTCAAGTCCAAGAATTGCATCTACTGCATTAAATAAATTTCGTATTAATTTTGTGTACTTCCACGGCATAATCTCCTGACGTGCCTCAGAACGGAATGAAGCATCCCTAAGATCAGAGGCAACTCCCTTACAGATATCGTCCACTCCATTTGGGAAACGACCAAGATCAAGAATCCCTGTAATTGGCGCACTACTCGCTACCACTTCTCCTGGTTCAAGATGACTCACGGGAAGAACAACCAACATGCCATAAACATTTTGAAAATAACGGATTGCTAACCGCTCATTGTTAACACCATTTTGAGCACAAACAATTGGGGTTTCCGGGCTTGCCACAGAAGAAAGAACATCGAGAGCTTCCTGTGTATCCTGAGATTTCATACACAGTATGACAACATCATCAGCAGAAATTGCACTCTCCATTGGAGATTCAATAACAGGAATTTTGAGGTTGTGTTCTTTTTCCGGATCTATAAAAGAAAGACCTTTCTCCCGTATCACTTCAAGATGTTTTCCTCTAGCTATAAGTGTCACCTCACAGCCAATAAGGTGCAGGCGTGCACCTATAGTTCCTCCTACCGCACCTGAGCCATAGATGAAATACCGCATATTAGGAATCAGAATGACTTGCAGCATAATGTGCTGCCAAAAGATCTGAACCGAAATCACCCCTTGGATCACGCCAAACAGAGTGGATATGATTTGCTTGACCCTGTGTACAGTCATATTCGACTAAGAAACGAGGCGCTTGTAGCCGGTAATAATGTGGATCATACCTTTCGGAACCACCCGCCCAAGCAAAGTAAACTTCATTGATTACCTCATTCGTAAGCCTAGCAAACTCCTCTGAAGCCAACTCCTCAGGTAATCGATTTATATATTGGGAAACAAGTGCTTCAAGCAAATCAAGTTGACCTTGGCTAAACTCAGAAGCGGGAATACCCTTAGGAATCTCACTGTATCTGATAGCTTCTTCTGCAACCTCGTCATAACCCAAATAATCTCTTTCAGCCTGCAATCGTTCTCGCCAAATTTCATCAATTTCCCAACCTAGCAACGCAGGAGTTGGCAGTGGCAAAACACCATTCTCAACCTGAGAGCGATTAGACTGCACAAGGTCAGGAGGAGCTGCAGAGGAAATTATTGCGTGTTTCTGCTGAACCTGATCAAGTGAATGAAGTAGTTCACGTGCAAGATCTTCTTCACCAGCAAGAGGGCGCAAAACACGGCCACCTGGTAACGGAGACTCAGCAGGATTTGCACCAAAAAATGATGGAGTTGGTGAAATAATTTGATTTTTTGCAATAGTATAATTCAACGAAACATGATGTCCCTCAAAACGCCAACCCCAAAGATCTTTAGAATTGGGTTCACCAAAAATAGTTAAGAAATACATCGCAGGATCACGCCACCGGGAAGGGCCCTCTTGGCCTGGATAAGCTCCTGGTCTCCATCCTTCAACAGCATCAAGAGTATTTTCCAAACCAACAATCGTACTGACAGCTACAGAAGCGGACAAGCTTAGCCCTGTTCCTGTCAACCTATGAGCAAGACGCCTTTGCTCACCATTCATCTCATCAAGTGGTAGACCTCGGCGTGCAATAGGAGTGTAGTGCCAATTTTTACGTTCCTCAGTATCATCAAAACTTACAACTGCTTTTGCTCGCTGCTGTGACGATAGGCTATTAAGAAAATCAAGGGCAGCTTCACCCATTTTTTCAGCAATGTTTGGGGCATTGGTCTCAGGCATGTACGCTCCTTAATACATTAGATTACGCTTATTGGAAAAAAGGTGTAGGGAAATTAAAAAAAGTCCCACCTACCAGAATATACACATGCTAAACTGACGAACATATATAGGAGCAAACCCATGGCTGTAGAAACTAAAAAATCATTCTGTCGATTCTGTCACGCATTTTGTGCACTGGAAGTAGACGTTGAAGATAACAAAGTTATCGAGGTAAGAGGAGATTCAAGCGATCCCATATATGGTGGCTACACATGTATTAAAGGACGACAACTGCCACAAGAACACAACCACGAAGAACGCTTACGTTCTTCTATGAAACGAATGCCTGATGGAACTTATGAGCCTATCTCTAGTGAGCAGGCGCTAGATGAGATAGCTGAAAAATTGACTGCAATCATAGATGATTCAGGAACCCGTTCTGTAGCTACGTACAATGGTAGTCATGCCTTTTGTAACGGAATCCCCTTATCTTTCATAAGGGCTTGGCATGCCGGAGTAAAATCTCCGATGTTTTTTACGAGCGTCACTATAGATCAACCAGCAAAAGCAATTGCAGCTTCACGCCACGGAACGTGGATGGGCGGATCAAATAATTTTGCTGATGCAGACGTAACTATGATGGTTGGAACTAATCCGGTTGTATCTATGTTTGGCCCCGTACCGCCATTTAACCCATCAAGGCGACTAAACGATGCCTTGGACCGTGGTATGAAATTAATTGTTATCGATCCCCGAAAATCCGACGTCGCTAAGCGAGCAGATTTGCATCTTGCCGTAAAGCCAGGAGAGGATGCTACCTTACTATCTGGAATTTTAAGAGTTATCTTTACAGAAGGTCTGTATGACGGTGATTTTCTTGCTGCTAATGCGGATCATGTTGAAGAGTTAAGAACGTCAGTTGATCCTTTCGATCTGGATTATGTTGAGGAAAGGACAGGTGTTCCAGCAGGACAAGTAGAAGCTGCCGCAAGAATGTTTGCTTCAGGCCCTAAGGGTTCAGTCGGTTCAGGAACGGGACTAGATATGGGACCAAATCCGAATCTTTCCGAACACTTGATTCATACTTTAAATACAGTCTGTGGTCGTTACCAGCGAGAAGGTGACCTTGTAACAAACCCGGGCGCATTCGGTCCAAAACGACCATTCCGGGCAGAAGCAAACCCACCAAACCCAGCTTGGGGAAAAGGGGAGCCTTCTAGGATCAGAGGTCTTGGTGAAGTTTTTGGCGAAATGCCAACAGCCGCATTAAGTGATGAAATTATCATGGAAGGTGAAGGTCAAGTTCGAGCCTTAATTAGCGTAGGCGGAAACCCAGTAGCTGCCTGGCCAGATCAGTTAAAAACACTGCAGGCCATGGAGTCTCTTGACCTAAACGTGACTATAGATATCAAAATGTCCGCAACAGCCAAAACAGCGGACTATGTAATCGCACCAAAAGTGTCTCTGGAAAGACCAGATATCACTCTGCTAACTGATGGTTGGTACCCAGAAACATACGCTCACTACACCCCAGCAATGGTCGAGCCTGAATTTGATGTTATTGAGGAATGGGAGTTTTTCTGGGGTTTGGCACACAGAATGGGAACATCTATCAACATCAATGGCATCGAATTAGATATGGAAAATAAACCTTCGACAGACGATGTTTTAGATGCCATTACAACCAACTCACGAATTCCACTAGATGAAATTCGTGAAGCTGATGGTGGGACTGTCTTCCGTGACAAAGAAAAAGTATTTGTTGAGGCAAAGGAAACCGGAAACAATGCTCGATTAGACGTTGCCCCATCAGATTTGATGGAAGAACTCGCAAGTGTACGAGAAATGCAAATTATTGAAGGTGCAGGATACCGTGAAGGAGACCGATTTACACACCGTCTTATTAGTAGACGTTTACGTGAATTTTACAATTCTTCAGGACGTGATCTTCCGCGATCACTAGCAAAATACCACACTAATCCTGCATTCCTAAACCCTATTGATGCGGAAGAAATCGGTGCATCCGATGGTGACATAATTGATATAACATCAGAAAGATCAACAATTCTTGGAGTTGTTGCTATCTCAACTGACATACCCTCTGGTGTAATTTCAATGTCTCACTCATGGGGTGATGTCCCTGCATTAGATGACCAAGTTCGAACCATTGGATCTAGTACAAATCGCCTAGTCAATAATGAAAAGGACTTTGATCCGATTACAGGAATGGCTCGACAAACGGCTATTCCTGTGAACATCGAGCTTTCAAAGAAAGTAATACCAATTAGTTAATTGATCCGCTACGGGAGCAACTATGCAAACAACAGGTGACATTTGGGAAACGATTTATACTCAGCGTGCAATACGTGCGTGGAAAACAGATCCAGTTCCAGAAGAACTGATATGGAAAGTTATTGAAGCTGGAACAAAAGCACCCAGTGGAACAAATACACAACCTTGGGGATTTGTCATAATTCAAGATGATGAAACAAGACAAACCATTGCAGATCAACTTCATCAGGGCCTTAAGCAAAACCCTGGACTGCAGCAAATGCTTGAGCAAGGATCTCAAGCGGCGGACAAAACAACTCGTTTAATGCTCAAAGGAGCTCAACGACTTTTCACAAATCTTTCCTCTGCGCCAGTTTTTATTATCCCATGCTTGTATCAAGTCTCATCACCTGCACCTGAGGGTTTGCTAGCAGGATCTTCAATTTATGGTGCGGTACAAAATATGCTTTTGGCCGCTCGAGCTCTCGGACTAGGCACTGTTATGACAACGTTTCATGGTGCTGTGGAAGAAATACTGCGCGAACATTGCCAATTACCCGAAGATGCGACACCAGTTGCATTGATCCCAATGGGATATCCAGATGCAAACTTTGGTCCAACTACGCGAAAAGCTGTTCAAACTGTGACTCACTGGGAACAATGGGGATCAATGCAAGAAAGAACTCCGAGTTGATCAAACATGGGAAACAATTTTGAAAAAGAGCGTCAAGCTTTTGCTAACTCTTGGGTTGTAGCAGGCCGCTTAGAAGATATACCTGGGCCAGGCCACTACTACACTTGGGAAAAAACACGTGTCCCCCTTTTAATTCTTCATGCAACCGATGGTGAAATTAGATCGTTTTATAATAGCTGTCGCCACCGAGGTGCACCTGTCGTACGAGTAGCGCGAGGAAGAAACCGAGCCCTACGATGCCAGTATCATTCATGGACTTATGACACTACTGGTAAGTTAGTTTCCGTTCCTGATGAACGGGACTTTGTTGACCTTAAACGAGAGGATCGCAGTTTAGTACAAATTAAGGCGGAATCCATTGGCGGTTGGATTTTTGTAACTGAAAATTTGAATGCCCACTCCTTAACTGAAAGTCTAGGAGATGTAGCGGATAAACTCCTCGAAGATAGCAATCTACTTATAGCCAAACGTGAAACAAGACATGTGCAAAATAATTGGAAATCAATTCAGGATATCCTGAGCGATAACTTTACTTCCACTAGTGATGAACTATCCCCTGCTGAACACAACCTGGACGAAGATTCTTACACAATCTTCCCGAACCTACTCCACGTCACCATTGAAAAACACGATGTAGTCCTTGTTACCTGGCCAATTGATGAAAACACCACAGAACTTGAAATTATATATTTAGCACCTCTACCCAAAATAGAAGATTCTGCATGGCAAAAAGAAATATCTTCCATCCAAAAAACCATCCAACAAGTAATCGAGTAAAAGAATGATAGCCCTTTACCGGTTCTGGCCGGAAATACGTGAAGATATACAAGATTCTCTACGTGTTTTGCCTACAGCAATGCCTGATAGTGCCGCCAGCCTTGCACTAGAAATTCAAGCGTTCACTGTAACCCTAGGATCATATGACCTAGCAATTACAATCCCTGAATTTAATACTATTGAAGAAACAGCTTCTGCAGCCCTAGCAATAATTGATGCGACTATTCAAAACCGCTTATACCAAAACGGGGAAAAGTTCTGGGCGGATATTCGATCCGAAATGATACCAAACCTGTCAATACAAACTCCTAAAAAACCCGATCCTTTTGAAAGCATTCCAGCTTCTGTACCAATTTTAATCTTACGTGCTAAAGGTGGCTGGAATGTACTTGCTGCACCAGACCGCCAGGCGTGGCAAACGCTGGCAATGACATTTTTAAACCAGCAAACATACAATCTTTTTCATTACATACAGGACTGGTATGAACCTGCCATAAATGAACTTGCAACTCTCGTATTAGGCACACACCAATCGGAAGATGTGGCAGGAACCTGCCAAACTTACAATTTGCCTGGCGATTTTTTGACAACATGGCAAGACGAGATACAAATACATAAAAAAATTTTGGGAAACCAAAAAAAATCCTCAAGTGAATCTTTAGCAAATATCTTGCAATATGCGGCCTTATTACCAAATCACAATCAACCGGACAACGAGACTCAAGATGGGTTACATCAATTGGCACAGCTTGGAAATAATCTATTCAGGAAATGATCTCAATTACTGCAAAGGCTCAATAACAAGAACCCCATGACCGACCATCTCACCATTTTCCAAGATCGTAATCGCCTCATTCGTCTCTTCAATAGTAAAGCGCCTACTTGTCATTAAACTTGTTTGCAAATAATTAGAATTGACGGCTTCAAGCAAGCTTTCTAAGCCTGAATCTAAATCCGGAATCGAAAATGAACGATAATCACCCTCTTCAATTTCTAATCTCTCATCCTCAAATTGTTCGGTTCCTGCAACGCCAAGTAAATAACCAAAACCACTGTCATTCAAAACTTGTATCGATAATCGCGGAATCATATCCACTTCATAAAGTGAATCGAAAACCCGATCAACTCCGCCATTACTCAGCTCACGTATAGCTGAAACAGCAGTCGCCGGCTCATTATTAAAAACCTCTGTAGCCCCAAGTTGACTTGCAATCTCAAGGCGTGCACTAGAGCTATCAACAGCATATATAGCTTCAGCACCTGCAGCCTTGCAAAGAGCTACCGTACTTAATCCAGAACCCGAACAGCCAAAAACTGCAACGCTCTTCCCATCAACATCTGCATCCTTCACAGCAGCATTTGCGTAAAACGCAGTCTGACCCAAAATTGAAGCCCCTTCTTTATCTGCAAGATTAGGCAAGGTACTTAAAAACTGCTCATCCACTACAGTATTCGTCCCCCAGGTAAAAACAGGACCTATTTCATGAGTAGATCCATCTTCAAATTCAATCTGCACCAATTCTGGCAATCGATCCGACGCAGAAGAATAAGGGGAAATTAAAACAATATCCCCGATATGTACACGCGTCACCTCATCACCTACGGCTAATACGCGTCCGGTAGCTTCAAAACCTGGAATAGTCACTGAATCACTGGGTGGCTCTTGTACTAAATGAAGTTGAGCTGATTGAATCCCAGCACCATATATTTCAACGAGCACCTGATGAGCCAAAGGGGTCGGTAGATCTAGCTCCTGGATAGTGAGCACCCCATAATTTTCAAGAACTACCACACGAGCAGGAGAAGGCAAACTACACCTCACACTTAAGCAAAAATAAACGACTTAAAATATTTACCGTTTCATGAGCTAGATCTGTCTATATAAGGTCCAAGCAACTGAGGTACGCGCAAATCTTCTCGGATTTTTTCGGGGCCAATCATACGATCAACTTGCTCCGCACAGTTCCAAATTCGACGCTCTTGGTAACTAGTTGGCATGCCTACAAGTCCTGGTGAATCAAGAGATTTTTGCATGGGCGCCATATTCCTCGTATCTTCCTCCATCACACTGTCAAAACCATTCAAACGCATTTGCCAGGCTTCATCGGTAACTGGTGAAGGACCATCACCCCAATCTGTACAGAAAGTCACCCACTCAAACAAAGTGGTTCGGACATCAAGTGGCCAAGCAAGCAAAAATGGCATACCAGTCGCCCCTACAGGTGTGATTAAGTTGGGAAATGCACTAAATGCAGTGCTCGTACAACGTGTCATACCGTTGACAGTTTCAATGTCTTCCATGCCCGCATTATATTTTTCTGTATTCGATAAAGCGCGCGTAACATCTTTCCGCCAATCAAGTTGATCCTTCATCCCGGACATCTCGGCTGCCCGTTTAGAGAGAGGTGTAATCATACGAGAATGTCCATTTGGAAGGATACCCATAGTAGCACCACGCTGATCAAGCCCCGAAACACCGGCTTTTTGATGTATATGCTTAAAGTGATATACCTCTTGGAAAGCTTCTACGGTCACCTTCCAATTACACGGAATAATGGTCCTTCGCCTGTTGATTAATCTTAATTTCTCACCCTGAAACATTTCCATCTGCTCCGTTAACGGATGCATCCATTCGAGCAAAGGTTCTGCGTTCAAATCTTGATTTACAAAAACCCATCCATCCCAAATCTCACATCGCAATTCCCGTAGAGAGTCCACATCTGTTATTGGTGATACCGGCTGTCCCTTCAGATCATACACTTGCCCAGTATCTGGATCCGTCAACACGCCATCGTTTAAAAATCTTCTCGGAAACTCATTTTGAGTTTGAAAACTCTGTTTAGTTTCATATCCTTCTTCAAAAATTCTTTCGCCGTATAGGTCACTATCATCATGTGGTTCAACATAATACTTCCCACTTGGAGTGGTGTTATAAAAAGCGTGAAGCAAACCTTCTTCATCTCGAACGACAATTACAGGCGTGTGCAAATAATCCCAAAGCTGGTATGAACCGGGCTCTGGAAGCTCTTCTTGACGGGTCGCATAAAGCCAAACCTTAGTCCAGAGATGCTTCATCTCGAGATCGAAAAATTCTTCCTCTCGATAGCGACCTGCCGGAATATCAGGAAACTTTGGAAATCCTTCAGGAGGTCCTTCACGCGAAAACTCGTAAAGGATTTCTTCCTTAAGTCTTTCAACAAGTGTCTCTTTCATACTGACCTCCGCACAAATATTGTAGCGTTTGCTACAAAAATCTAAAAGTACTATAACAAGTGCAAATTCTTTTTATTCTCAATCCATTGATCAACTTGTTCCCACTGATCATACAGCCACTCAATACGATCTTCATCAGTTTCAGGGATTTCTGCACGTGGTACACGCCATAGTCCAATATGCAATTCTTTTCTCATCAATCCACCTCGAGCAGCTTGTGAATACGTCCCAAGTTCAAGTCCTGTATGTGCAAGAAAAACGACATCTGATTCAGGTGAATTTTCAAGGAGAGCCAATGGGCCACCGGTACGAGGCAACAATACATTTCTAAATGATTCAGCTTTTTCTGCGAGAGCTCTATTATTATTTTTTACCAATCGAGTAATCATCTGGCTGCGTTTTCTTTCACTAAAAAGGGTACCTTCTGGAAATAACAAAACTACATCGTTGTCTCCAAGGTTTTTCCCAAGTGCTGCAACATCCTTCAAGTGACGAGGTCGTCTATGCTCACCAACACGAATAAAAGCAGTCGGAATACGATGTGAAACTAAATCGATACTCGGATCTCGCAACAACCAATGGTTAAGAGCAGTTCTTATATGTAGACGATGCGGATTCGAAACAAAAACTGAGGGAATAAGGTTATCTACTGGTGAAACATGACGACTAAACAAGAGAATAGGACCACTCTCAGGAGGAGGGGTGCCTTCGACAAAAATACGTATACCAAAAATCTTCACTGCTCCCCAAAAAAGACAACCAGCCCAAAATCGAATAAGTGCATTATTTAAAGACAGCGAAGTTTTACTTCCACCAATACAAAACATCCTATCAATTAAGCAACCCACAATAGTCAGGGTCTCAATCATTAAGTAAAACCAAGTAAGCAAAATCACTCTTGTCAAAGGCAAGTTTTTCCGCTTGCGTTGAACATCCCAAATAGTAGTAGCTAGAAAAAGCACAGGGGCACTTATAGTCATAAACACAAACCCCAGCGTGAAGGATGGAATAGTTATCAGCCTTCTCAACATCCAAAAGTTAAATGGACTATGTGAATCCAATTTCACCGGGAGAACAGGGGTTTGGGTAACAGAGTTTTCTTTAGGTAAAGAAACATCGTTACGTGCCATATCACTAGAGTAACCTGAGATGGGCTAGAAGATAGCACGAAAAGATCTCAACAAAAAATTTATGGGAACAAAAAATTTATGGGAACAAAAATTGCGCATCTTCATCGCCAAGGATCAAAACTACACCGTAGATCGTTAGATCAAAGCGAGGAAATCGTAGCAAAAGGGTACGGGATTGTCCTGCTAAAAAAGTTAGGTTTGTTAGAGGAACATTGGGGTCTGCAGGAAGTGCCACGACTACCTCATCATCATCAGGAAACTTGATAGTAAAGTCAGTGTGAGCAGGTTTCCAATCAGAAAATGCATCAATAGTCAGTTCCACTTCAAAAATTTCAGCATTTTCAGCCTCATAAGCTTTCTGAAGGGTAATTTCAGCATTTTCAGCCTCATAAGGTTGTCCAGGTTGAATAGGATTATCAGCAAAGTAACGATTTATCAAAGGTGGCACTACGAAAAGTCCAACAATAAGACCTGCCAGAACCCCTAAAATAGCACCTGTAACCAGACAACCACGTCGGTTCCCTGGAGATGCATCTTGATCGATAGAAAGACGTTTCCGATTTGGTTTAAGCACTTAAGATCACATTTATCGCTTTTTGAATTGGAATGTATTCTCTAGATTAATAAACGTAGAGAATAGGTAACATCTGAGACATGAGAAAAGGATACCGCTAATCTCCTTCTTTGAGGAACAGATTTTATGAAATATACAGAAGCCATCGCCTATTTAGAATCTTTTCAGGACATGGAAAGGGATCCTGGAAGATCAGCAAAGCCTGCAATGAATGTCCCAACGATGAAAAATTTGCTTAACCGCCTAGGAAATCCAGAATTAGGACAACAAACAATTCATATAACAGGTACCAATGGGAAAGGCAGCGTTGCTAATATGCTAGAAAGCATCCTGCGAACTAGTGGTTCCTCTACGGCCTTATTTACGAGCCCCCATCTCAATGGCTACACAGAACGCATTCAAATAAATGGTTTCCCGATCTCGCAAGCCTCCTTTGCAGAGGCTATGACAGAACTAAAACCTTGCATCGAAAAAGAACAGACTTCAAACAAATCTATATTTAGTACTTTTGGCATTTTGACTGCCTTGTTCTTTCTACTTAGCCACAAAAAAAAGATCGACTGGCAAATAGTAGAAGTTGGTCTTGGTGGCAAGTTTGATGCTACAAATATTTTCGAGCAAACCGAAATATCCGTGATTACAGCAATCGACTTCGACCATATGCATATTTTAGGCAGCACTATCGAAGATATCGCAAAGGATAAGGCTGGCATTATTAAACCTGGAAGTGTATGTGTTTTAGGTCCACAACAACACTCAATCGTCGAAAAAATCGTTGCTGGTGCATGTAAGGAAATTGGTGCTCAGCTAATCAAAGTACCATTACCTAAAGAAAATGTAGCTAAATGGAAAACCCAATTGCTCGGAATTCACCAACAGGCTAACGCAAAAATTGCAGCAACTGTAGCAACATCAATTAATGCTAATACCCAACAGTTGGATAAAAAAATAATTGAGGAAGGTATTTCCAAAACACGCCTACAGGGAAGAATAGAGGTGATTTCCTCACAACCAACTACAATTATAGATACCGCGCATAATCCTGCTGCAGCCCGTGCTTTGGTCAATACACTTCAAAGTGAATTTGGAAACAGAAAATGGCAATTTGTTCTAGGAATTATGGCTGACAAGGATGTTAAAGGCGTAGGGAAAGCTATCGAAAATATTGCAGAAACTATTATTTGCTGCTCTCTACCAAGTAAGCGAGCATTGACTGCACAGGCTTTGAGTTTGGAGTTAGCAAAACTTAACGTAAAACTTATTTTTGCAAAAAATGTTCCAGAAGGATTGCAGCAAGCACGTAAGCTTGCCGGAAAAACAGGTCATATCTGTATTACTGGATCCTTCATAACTGCCTCAGAGGGCGAAGCAGCTGTACGCAATAACCCATAAACTAACAACAATGACATTTGCAAAAGAACTCAAGGGAGGCCTCTTCCCGATCACTTTAGAAATCACTCCACCTAAGACTTCGAAGATGCCTGTACTGCTACGTCGCGCATCACTACTCGGCGATACTGCATCGGGAATAAACATCATTAATCGAAATGGTCGACAACCCAGCCTTGCTGCAGCTATAGAACTCCAAAAGAAACATCTTGAACCAATTTGGCATTTAACTGTCGGAGGTAAAACTCAAGAAGCTATACGATCAGAAATTAAGGATGCCAAAACTGCAGGATTACAAAATGTTCTATGTTTGCTGGGCGATAGTAACTCTAAGGGCGAACTCAAGGTTCATGAAGTAATAAAACTACTAAAACAACAACTTGCACCGTCTCTAATTGCAGTTGCATATGATCAATATCACGACACAAAAAATAAATACGCTAATTTAAAGAAGAAAATCGCGCAAGGTGCTACATGTATATGGACACAACCTGTTCTAGAGAGTAAAAGGCTGCAAGTAGAAGTTGAAAAACTAAAAGAGGCTCACCCCGAAGCATCCATTGTGGCCATGGCAATGCCGCTTATTCAGGAGGCTCAATTGAAACAAATCACTGCACGCTTACAGATACCTGAACAACCAGCCCTCGAAAAACAAATACGCGCAGGGGAAGACGAAGCATGGGATGCTTTTAATGAAACTGTGCTACATCTTGTAATGAATCCATATATTGATGGATTGGCTATCATGACTTTTGAAACAGACCCACATCCCAACATAGGTAAACGCATTAAAAATAGTCTGAAGACGGCGAAGGCCTCTTTACCCAGGAGTTGAAATGCAGCAACGAGAATTTGGAAAACTTGGATTTATTAGTGCACTTACGCTTGGCGGAGGAGGGATCGGACAAGTATGGGGAGAGACTAACCGAGCCGAATCAATACGTACAGTTCATAAGGCAGTTGATAATGGAATTAATTTCCTTGATGTAGCACCTAGTTATGGCCAAGGAGAAGCTGAGCGTGTGATCGGTGACGCATTCGGAGGGGTTCTCCCTGAAGGCGTACGTATCTCTACAAAGCACCACCTTGGAGAAGTACCGCCTGGAGAAGTTGCTCTTCACCTTCAAACTTCCCTTGAGGAAAGTTTGGAACGTTTACAGTTGGAGAAAGTTAATCTTTTTTTTCTGCATGGCATGGTAATCCCAGATAACTACAAAGGCGTACAGAGGGGTACGCCACGCTCTCAATTCATACAAGAAGTAAGGCCTGCTTTTGAGAAATTAGTACGTACTGGAAGAATTGATGGGTGGGGAATCAGCGGTATCGGCGTACCAAGTGCATTAGTAGAAACTCTTGAAGAAAACCCTAGCCCGAACGCCATACAATGCATTACAAACTTGCTAGATTCTGCTGGATCGATGCACACATACAACGAAAGTATGGAGCCACGAAAACTTATTGGACTTGCTAACAAAGTAGGAACTGGAGTGATGGGTATTCGTGCAGTTCAAGCGGGTGCATTAACCGATGAACTAGACCGTGAGGTACCTCATGATCATCCAGAGATGATTGATTACAAACGTGCCTCCGGATTCCGTCACCTAGCAGCAGAATTCGGAGTATCTGCTGCATCACTCGCACATCGTTATGCTTTAAGTATGGATGGCGTATCAACGGTTGTGTTAGGAGTAAAAAATTGTGAGGAATTAGAAGAATGCTTACAGGCAGAAAAATCAGGACCGTTGACCAAGGATGAAATTACACTGATAGATCAATGCGTCGGAAGTAAACATTCCTGATAGCACCGAACTTGAAAAAATGAGGAAAGTATGTTGGAACTAAATGGAGCGCGAATTATTGCGCAACAATTAAAAAACGAAGGAATAGATACCGTTTTCGGAGTGGTTGCAGGACCTATGATTGAGGTAATGGCTGCAATGGCAGAAGAAGGTATCAATGTCATCAACTGCAGGCATGAAGAATCAGCAGCATTTGCTGCATCAGCTTGGGGTTGGCAAAAAGGGAAAGCAGGTGTGTGTGTTGTAGGATCGGGACCAGCCCAGACAAACACTATAACTCCTATGTATGTTGCGACTGAAAGTGGGATGCCCCTTGTAGTCCTCGGAGGATCGTCCAGAGGTAATCAACGCGGTCTCGGTGCATTCCAAGAAGCAAATCAGGTCACTTATGCTGAACCGGTATGTAAATGGTCAGTCCAAGTCGATAACACAAGTAGAATTGCAGAATATGTACATCTAGCACTAGGTCGTGCTACAAGTGGTAGGCCAGGTGCTATCTACGTAGATTTCCCCGCAGAGTTCATTGGGAAATCGGTTAGTGAAGATGAAGTTATATGGCGCCAACAATCTCCACATATTGCGCCAGCTGCACCTGATAGTGAGGGTCTGAACAAGATCGTCGAACTGTTAAGTGAAGCTGAACATCCGTTAATCATTGTTGGGAAAGGTGCAGGATGGGCAAATGCGGGAACAGCGCTTGAACAATTAGTTTCGTTAGGTATTCCTTTTGTAACTTCACCAATGGGCAGGGGGACTATCCCAGACGACGATCCGATGTTTTTTAACGGTGCTAGGTCAGTCGCACTTGCTGAAGCAGATGCCGTATTGATGATAGGAGGGAGATATAATTGGATTTTTCAGTTCGGACAAGAACCCCGATTTAGAAAAGATGTCCGCTTAGCACAAATAGATATCTCAGCAGAAGAATTCTATAGTGGTGCAGATTTAGAAATAGGTGTTACTGCTGACTGTCGTTTAGCTTCTGAGCAACTTTACGAAATTCTTAGAACTCGTACTTTACGTTCTTCCAATAATGAATGGGTACAACTACTACAAAAGACAAGGAATCAGAATGAGTCACGTTTGGCAGAAGCAATGGATTCTGACGAAAAACCTATTAATCACTTCCGTTTATTAAGAGAACTCCGCGACGTGGTTGAACGTGATGCAACGCTTTCTGTTGATGCAGAATTAACCATGGGTGTAGCAAGAGCAGTTCTCCCATCCTTTGGACCACGCCTGCGTCTAAATTCTGGAACAACCGGTTGTATGGGGACAGGCTTCCCTTATGCGATAGGTGCAAAACTAGCAAGGCCAGAGAAGCAGTCTATTGCGATCCTAGGGGATTACGCGTTTGGAGCTGCGGCTATGGAGGTGGAAACTTGTGCGCGAGTTGGTGCAAACGTTGTCATTATTCTATCTAATAACGGCGGAATAGCTGGACATACGATCCAAAATCGCATGTTCACCCCTGATGCCCCTCCCATCGCAGCAATGTTGCCAATTGATTATGAACACATGGTCAAGATGGTTGGGGGACACGCACAGCGAGTTGAAGATCCAAAAAATCTACAGAGTGCAATAAAAAAGGCTCTTGCATCCGAAACGATTTCACTTGTTAACGTTTTAACAGATCCCGAAGGAACACGAAGCGGCTCAGCTTATCTGGGATAGAAACCCCCTTCGTGTTTGAAGCCAGGAACGGTATAGTATCGACATGAGCGAAATACAGAAGCCTAGATTACGTTTAGCAAATGATACCGAGCTACCAGAACATCTCCGTTCACGAAATGATTTGGTAACACGTGTTTTTGGACACAATGCTGAGTTATATGAAAAATGGATGGAGTGGTACAGACCCTTAGTACGTGACGGAAGTGTTACTTCACGACTTAAAGAAATACTACGACTTCGAGTAGCCCAGCTAAACACATGTGATTTCTGACAAGCAGCACGGCTTCCCCTGTCAGGGGAAGGCAACACTTTGGAAGAAGACATCGTAGAGAAAATAGAGAGTTGGGGAGAGCACGACTTCTCTGAAGCTGAAAAAGCAGCTTTGCATTACACCGAAAGACTATTTGTTGACCACGCGAATATAGATAGCGAATTATTTGATGAACTACTAGCGCACTTTAATGAAGAGCAAATCGTTGAGATTGGATGGGCCGTTGTCAGTTACCTTGGTTTCGGGAGATTAATTCATAGTTTTGGGCTAAAACCGAATTAACTCGATCAGATTAACTATTGCCCTATCATTGTTAAACAAGAATTAAACGTTAAAGATTTCGAATAGGAGCAATCATGGGAGAAATGATAACCACAGACTCCGGTCTGCAATATGAGGTACTAAACAAAGGAACCGGCGCAACTCCAGGACCAACAGATACAGTATCTGCTCATTATCATGGTACTTTTGAAGACGGACGTGTTTTCGATAGCTCTGTTGAGCGTGGTGAACCAATCGATCTACCTGTCAATGGAGTGATCTTAGGATGGCAGGAGGCCTTACAAATGATGAAGGAAGGCGATAAATGGCGTCTAATTGTTCCTTCTAACCTTGGTTATGGTGAAGCAGGGGCAGGTCCAATACCTGGCAATACAACTCTAATATTTGAAGTTGAGCTCATTAAAGTCCTTTGAGAACGAACTAAGTGGTGCAATTAGACTGACAAAAATGGTGCCCCCGGCAGGAATCGAACCCACAACCCCCTGGTCCGAAGCCAGGTGCTCTATCCGTTGAGCTACGGAGGCATACTTCACGGTCACTTTGGCAGGAGAACACCTGCTCAGCAACGGGGAAACATCTGCGAGAAGAGTACACTACATTTTAGAAATGACCTCACATAAAGAAGCCACATCAGTTTTTATGGCTAAAGCCATCGAAGCAGCACGCACAGCAAAAGGTATTGCAAGTCCTAACCCCTGGGTCGGCGCTCTCCTAACAAAAGATGGAAAAATCATCAATGTTGGTTCAACTGGGAAAATCGGAGGTGCACATGCAGAAGCACAAGCTCTCCAAAACAAACAAGTATCCGGCGGGACATTGTATACAACACTAGAACCATGTGTAGCATTTGAGGGAAAACATACCCAGCCATGTACCGAAGTTATTATTAACTCCAACATCGAAAAAATTGTTATAGGAATTGAAGATCCAGATCCAAGAGTTAAAGGTCACGGGATTATACAGTTACGTAATGCAGGTATAGATGTCGAAATTGGTGATGGTGCCGATGAAATAATTCACCTTCTGAGACCATATATTAAACATCGCCAAACAGGATTACCTTACGTAATTGGAAAATTTGCCGCTAGCCTTGATGGGAAAATCGCAACTAGCACTGGAAACTCTCAATGGATCACTGGTGAAAAAGCCCGTGATACTGCCCATCATCAAAGAGCGTGGGTAGATGGAATCCTTATAGGTAGCGGCACGGCAATATCAGATGATCCTTCCTTAACTGCAAGGCCCAGAAATCTATCCCCAGAACAATTTAACCAGCCACTACGCATCGTTCTTGATGGTAGTGGAAAATTACCTGTTAACAGCAAATTAGTACAACCAAATGGAACAATAATTGCAACATCATCGAAATCTAAAAAAAATTGGCAAGAGTCCTTAACTGAACAAGGAGCACAGATCATAATTTGCGAACCTAGCCAAAATGGCAGCGGCATTAATCTTGAGCAATTACTTCAAGTCTTAGGATCACGTTCCATACTTTCTCTATGGGTTGAGGGAGGATCACAAATTCTTGGCTCTTTTTTCAGTCAAGATCTCATTGATGAACTCTGGGCTTTCATAGCACCAATTATCATCGGAGGAGATGGTCTCTCAGCAATTAGCACGACAGGTACAAGTACATTGACTGAGGTACCTCATCTACGAGAAATCATTATTGAAAAACTGGAACAAGACTTTCTTATCCGTGGATTTACAGGGAATTGGGCCCCTTAAAGGGAAAAATGTCATTTTGGATTGTAGTAACCGGGCTAGAGATCTACGACAAAACCAAAGAAATGGAATTTAAAAAACATGGGTTCAAAAGCACAAGAAACAAGCTTGCTCAAAATATCGCTTATGGTGATTGTTTAATCTTCTACATCACAGGAAAAAAACAATTTGCTGGCATAGTAGAGGTTACTTCCAAAGTAATCTATGACGATTCTAGAGTTTGGCAAAGCAAAAAAAAACCTGGTGAGATGTACCCTTTTCGCGTCAATACGAAGCCTGTTATAACACTAGAAGAAGGCAAGTGGTTAAATGCTGAAACCTATCATGAGCGCCTTAAGTGGACCAAAAAATGGCCACGGAAAAATTGGACTCTTGCCTATCAGGGAAGTTTACGTGAAATACCAAAGAGCGACTATGCCATACTATTGGCAGACTTCAAGTCGACAAAAAAACAAAAATAGGGCGAAAAATGCCTCGGTTACCTGAAAACATTGCTGAAGTCCTTTCAAAATACAACGCAGGACCGACTGAACTTAGGAGCATCCTTGATGGAATAGGTCCGGCTGATTTTAATCGCCGTCTTCCTAATGAAGATTGGGCCATTCGCGACTGCGTTCTTCACGTCGCTGATGCGGAGCTAATCTATGCGACTAGATTTCGCCTAGTTATAGCCTCCAAGGAATCAGTGCCTGAATTACCAATATTTGATCCGGAAAATTGGAAGCGCCGCTTACTATACCCGTACAGAGATCCTGAAGGTGCATTAAGCTTATTTAATTTAATTAGGTACTCCAACGGAGACATGCTTAAAGAATGTGAATTGGTGGCATGGACAAGAACAGGGAAGGATAGCTCTAATAAAACTTCTTCACTGAGTGAGATTTTGGAAGATGCGACTAAACATTGCGTTGAACATGTTAAGCAAATCAAAACCCTTCGTGAAAAAAGTGCAAGCGAATAATCTGGTAAACACTCCTCGATATCTTTATGCTAAGGACGAATAATACTTTAGGGAAATCGTATGCCTTAGATGCGCGTAGAAGGCGCGGCGAAATTGATTAATAGGAAAAACGACTGCTATTTATCCTTTTAAGTTTATGGTGTAGACAAGGAGATATAAGTGAAAAAACCTCTTTGGGCTCTGGCATCAGGTTGTATCCCAGATGCTCAGCCGTGGGATATCCCGAAAATTGCTGCTTCAGCTGGATTTCTATCATCAGGAATGTGGGTTGATCCTGAAACAACATGGACTAATGATGCACTTAAAAAAACTAAAGCCTCTATCCGCGAAACTAATATCGAATTGATAGATGTTGAAGTCATCTGGTTAGAAAAAACTAAAAAAGCTACTGATACACACAAGTTAATTATAGATGTGGCCTTAGAGCTAAAAGCACGCAATATATTAGTTGTTTCTCGTCATGAAAATTATAATGAGTCAATATCTCAATTCCGCGACATATGTGAAAGAGCTGGAAATGAAATTCGAGTATGCCTAGAGTTTGGTGAATTTACTGATATTAAATCATTAACTAAAGCGAGAGAATTTATTAATTCTGTCGATCATAAATCTGCTGGCATATTAATAGACTTAATGCACTTAAATAGGGCTGGTGATAGTTTACCCGATATAGAAGACTCAATTTTTCCATATGTACAAGGTTGTGATTTTTGGCAGAACTCAGCTTCCATGAAAGGTATGGACTATATAAAAGCGGCTGTTAATAGTCGGTGTTGTCTTGGTGAAGGCGAGGCTCGAAAAAACGATCTTATAAAAATGTGTCGTTCTTCAAAAGATATAAGTCTAGAAATTAGATCTCTTGAACTACGCAATCAATTTCCAGATCCATATATAAGAGCTAAAGAAATCTTCAAGCGTTGTAAAAGGAATTGATAATTCTTGTACTTACATTTGCTAAAAAGATCTGTTCACTTTTTGTCTACCCTACTGTGTCTACACTCTGAATCAAAAAAAAGTTTGCCGAAACTGGTCACGTTTCCGTATGGACGAGAATTAAGCGAAATAAGTTAATAGATCTTGTTTGTTTGAACTCCCGATTCCCTACGGGAGGAGTTCAACAAACTCTTAAAAACGGGGACTATGCATATGGTGGCAATACCCCGTAGTAATGTTGACTATTCACGCCCAATATCGGAATAGTCAAACATTCTTATCTTAGTATCACTTCCAGACCGTGCGGGTCGGAAGCTGAGACTTCCGTTCCATCTTTAAGAGTAACCATCCTTTTTGAGTCATTCATTGATGCGAGGTCCTCCTCTTCCCAACTGAGGCTCTTGCAATCATCGCTGATGGTCAGAACAGCCACACCTGGTGTCCGATCCGCGGACTCAAGGGAGCCGATAGCCGACAGCGGTTTAGCAC
>CAWVTC010000002.1:0-37375 GCA_963933025.1 uncultured Dehalococcoidia bacterium
GCTTTCGATAAAACAGTCGGTGAGAATTTCCAGTAAGGTGGTACCCAAGGTACAGGCCTGGTGTGGATTCGGACATGATCCAGCTCCCAGTAGTTAATGCTTTCGATAAAACAGTCGGTGAGAATTTCCAGTAAGGTGGTACCCAAGGTACAGACCTGGTGCTAGATGTTTCACGTGAAACAATTGCAAAACTTTTTTCATTAAGCACAATATTTTCTTGGATTTATATAAAAACGATCTTAATTTTAAAATTTCTACAAAATAACCCATATTTAATGTTTATTATGTAATTTATATTCAGTTTCCTCTTTTATCTAGTGCTGGGTACGAGATTTAATGAATTTAGCGCGCACATACTGTACATCCCCCCTACTATGGTTATGTGTACTTCTTGCGATGGACAGGTTTATTGTCCTTTATTGCTGCGATTGTTCTGTCTGCTGCCTGTGTTGGCTTTGCATCCCCCAAGGGATGGGCCCCCCCTCAGTTTGAAGATGGGAACGTATATGTTTTCCTGAAGGAAGGAAAGCTCTCTGCGCTCGCCTTGGAGAAAAACCGGGCTGAGGAGTTATGGCGTTTCCCAGATAAAGATCTCTATCCCCTAGAAGAAGATATAGATCTGAAGGCAGTGTACGGCGCTCCGATCTTTGTCGGAGATTTTATTATCCTTGCAGCTTATTCCGGTGAAATTGTCAAAATAACGAAAGATGGGCGTTACGAACCAGGCTCTGGATCATGGATTCTTCCTGTGTCCGGTGAAATTGTTGGTAGTGCGGTTGTTGATTCAGGTCGTTTAATTTTTGGAACTACTGATGGGCGCCTATTCGTTCGTGATGTTGACTCGGCTGACGGACGAACCATTTCTCCTTGGCCTGCTGATGGACAACAAGTCGATGGTCCAATTTGGGCATCTCCGTTAGTTGTTGATGGAGTTGTGATAATTGCGACGATGAAAGGAACTGTTGAGGCGTTTAACTTGGAAACCGGGTTACCTGTTTGGGATGTTCCTTTTAAAAAAGATAGTGCAATTGCCGTATTAACGCTCATTAATGAAAATGTTCTTTTTGTTCCTGGCTTGGGTGGGATAATTGATTTTGTAGATGTTCAAAGTGGACAGAGTATTGGACAATCATTTGAAGCTGAAGGCTGGGTTTGGTCTGAACCTCTGGTTAAAGGTGGGGTACTTTATTTTGGTGATTTTGCCGGAAATTTATATGCTTTTGATATCACAAAAGGGATAAATGTTGAGAAAAAAATGTGGAACCCTATAAATGTCGGGGGGAAAATAAAATCAAAGCCAGTAATCATAGGACAAACTTTAGTACTTGTAACTGAGGACGCGGAAGTACATTTCATCGATGTTGAGAAAGGTATCATTACCCGCCGCATTGTCAAAGAAGACACTGCAGATATTTTTGCCTCTATAGTCGAATATCAAGGTTCTGCATGGATAGTAAGTGAGAACGGGGAGCTATTTCGGGCTGATCCAGAAGCGCTTACTGTTGTAGAAGTTTCAATATTAAAAAGGTCTGACTAATGGGTGTCATAGGCGACGTTTTTACCACGATACTTCTTGATCCAATGATCAATTTTTTGGTCATTTTGAACAATGTTCTTTTTGACAATTATGGTTTTGCGATTATTGCGTTCACTATCGTCGTGCGAATTATTACATTCCCACTTACTCTTCGACAGCTAAATCAGACGCGTGCTATGCAAACGCTGCAGCCTAAAGTTCAGGAGCTACAAAAACGATTTAGTGATCCTAAGCGAAGACAACAAGAAATCATGAGTGCTTACAAAGAGGCTGGCATTAATCCCCTTGGCTGCTTGGGACCTATGGTTTTGCAGTTTCCTATACTGATTGCTTTGTTCTACGCGATTCGACAAACCCTAGCTATTTCACCAGAAGCTTTAAGTAATTTACATGGGCATCTTTACGACTGGCATTTTCTTGAGGCCAGTATTCCTTTAGGTACTGATTTTTTCGGTATGAATATGTCTGAATCGAGTTTACTAATGGTTGTACTAGTAGGAGGTACAACCTGGATACAAACACGTACGTCTCAAACAGTAGTTACTGATGATCGTGCGCGTGCTCAACAACAGATGATGCAATGGTTGTTGCCAGTAATGTTTATGTTTTTCACATTCAGTTTTCCAAGTGGAGTTGCACTTTATTGGGTAGCAACCACACTTGTCAGTATTGCATTTAATATTATCACCTATGGTTTACCAGCCTTAGGAATTAAACCAATGGTGGCTCCGCCAGTAGCGCAAAGCTCGCCATTGCCAAACAATAAGGATAGTAGTGACGAGGCATCTTCAATGTCTGGTCACAAACCCCGCCAATATTCAACACAAGCTAGGAAGCCAAAAGATGCCAAAAACAATAAAAGCAAGCGGAAAAACCGTAGAAGACGCAATTAAGAATGGACTAGAGAAATTAGATGCTTTGATATCTGAAGTGAATTTTGAGGTTCTTGATGAAGGAGATCGGGGTTCGTTCCTTTTTGGTCGTGGTGGTCATGATGCCGTTGTACGAATAGAAATGAAACCGAAAAGGCGTGCTCCAACACGTGCTCCAACACGTGCTCCGGCACGTGCTCCGGCACGTGCTTCAAAAGGGCAAAGTAAGTCACCTCAACGGGAAAAGAGAACTCGTACAGAAAAGCCAGGGAATCGAAAAGATCGAGGAGTAGACACACCACCGAATGCTGAGTATGCGGGACCAGAACTTACCGAAGCAGATTTTTTCAAAGATGTAGATGCGAAAAATAATTCGTCTGCTAAGAATAATGGTGGGCAAAAGGGAAAGCGGGAATCTAGTAGGGATCGAAAAGTTTCTAAAGATTCAACAGCTCGTGAAGGCTCACGTCGTACTCAACAGGATGAATACAGAGAACCTGATATTCATGCGGAGGAAGTCGATTTTGCTGCAGGTATGGTGGACGATATTTTGCATATTCTCGATATCGATGCAGAAATTGAGATCCGTGAACCTATAACTCCAGCGGAGGGAATTGGAAGCTCTTTGGCTGTTATTGACATAATAGGTATGGATTTAGGTATGTTGATTGGAAGGCGCGGAGAAAGTCTTTTGGCGTTCCAGTACTTAGTAAATGCAGCTTTGACACGACAATTTCCAAATAAAGGCGGGATCATGCTTGATATTGAGCATTACCGGCAACGACGCTCTGAAGAAATTGTATCGCTTGCCCAGCGTATGGCTGAGCAAGTCCAAGAAACTGGTTCACCAATTACTTTGGAGCCCATGTCACCTGCAGAGCGACGTATTGTACACTTGGCACTGGAGGGCATGAGCGATATTGAGACCAATAGTGTGGGTGGCGGGGATAATCGTAAGGTTGTAATAGGTGTTGTTTATGATGATGAGTAGCTGGAGTATTCAGCTCGAAAAGTGTCTGTTTTGAGAGGTTAATATGGCTGTCCCCCTTAATAAAGTGGTTCAGTGTATTGCTTTTGTTAATCAAAAGGGTGGTGTTGGTAAAACGACTACTGCTGTTTCTTTGGCTGCTGCGCTAGCATATGATAAAAAGCGTGTTTTAGTGATTGACCTTGATCCCCAAGCAAATGCAACTAGTGCTAGTGGATTTCTCGATCATTCTGGACCAACGATTTATGAGTCTTTATCTGGTGAAGTGGAGATTAGTAGCTGTATATATGAAGCTGAAGATGGATTTTATCTGATTCCTTCAACTCCTGATCTTGCTGGGCTTGAAGTTGAGCTTGTCAACGCGGTGGCTAGAGAGCAGAGGCTTAAAAAAATTATAGAACCGCTTGTTTCGGAATACGATTGGATATTCATTGATTGTCCTCCGTCACTTAGCGTACTTACGGTTAATGCACTTACTGCAGCAGAGGGTGTTATTGTGCCAGTTCAATGTGAATATCTTGCCTTGGAAGGCTTAAGTCGTTTAACTGAAACAATCGCTTTGATTCGTGAACATCTCAATAGCAAACTTAAAATCATAGGTGTATTACTTACAATGTTTGATTCACGTACGCGTCTTGCTCATCAAGTTGAAAAGGATGTACGCGATCATTTTCCTCAGACATTTCAAACTATTATTCCCCGTTCGATTAGACTCGGTGAAGCACCGAGTCACGGACGATCCATTTTGAGTTATGCTCCTTCATCGAAGGCTGCTACTGCTTATCTCAACCTGGCTATTGAATTGCAAGCTCGCATGGAGGATCCAAATGAGTTCGGAACAACAAGATGATAGGCTTCAAGAGACTGAAAAGAACACGCCTCGACGGTTAGGACGAGGATTGGATTCTTTGCTTGGGACTGCTCGAAAGCAAGAAGCGCCTGATAAGCCGATTGCTATTAGTACAGTGAACGAAATACAAAGCGATATTTCGAAATCATCTAGTATTGTTGAGCTCGCACTAGATCAAATTGTTCGCAATCCAGAACAACCGCGCACTGTTTTTCAGGAAAATTTACTCGAAGAACTGGCTGAATCTATTCGTGAACATGGAATTATTCAACCAATTATCGTAAGTCAAGGGGATGATAACAAGTATGTTCTTATCGCTGGCGAGAGGCGTCTTCAAGCTTCAAAGCGAGCAGGACTACAGGTTATTCCTGTAGTGATTCGAGAGACTACTAATGTGGAATTACTTGAACTGGCGCTTGTTGAAAATCTACAGCGTTCTGATCTGAATGCACTGGAAGAGGCGAACGCATTTCAGCGGCTTATTGAAGAATATGGTCTTACACAGGAACAAGTTGCTCGTCGTATAGGACGGTCTCGTTCTTCTGTAGGTAATACAATGAGACTTTTAAATCTTGAAATGCAAATACGCACTAGTTTGGTATCTGGTGAAATCACAGAAGGCCATGCACGAGCCCTTTTAGGAATGCCACCTGGTCACGAAAGGCTTTCACTATGGCGTGAAGTTGTACGACAGCATTTAAATGTTCGGGAAATTGAACGTGAAGTACGTAGGTTTTTACGTCCTGTGAAGACCAATTCTTTTAATGATGAGAAAACAGAAGATGCGAGTATGCGAGATGCGGAACTTAACTTATTGGAGAGTCGACTTCGTCGAGGGTTAGGTACAAGAGTGAGTGTTACCGATGGTCAAAAAGGGGGAGCACGTATTTTGATAGAAGTTTTTGATTCTGACGAACTAGATAATTTAATTATTCGTCTCTTGGGCGAGAGTTAATTCTTTTCTATAGTAGATTGTTGTAAATGCTGAATATAGGGTTGTTATGCGCATAGCTATCACAGGAAGTTCTGGTCTTATAGGGGATGTTTTGGCGCAAAATTTAAAAGAGTCTGGTCATGATGTAGTTCGTATCCATCGTGGTGAAAAGGAAACTGAACAAGCAGATTGGGATGGCTATACATGGATACGTGGCGGCCTAGAAAACAGTCCTTTTAGGGGTTGTGAAGCCGTGGTCCATCTTAGTGGCGCTTCTATTGGAGATAGAAGGTGGAGTATTGTTCGCCGTTCTGTTTTACGCAGTAGTCGTATAGATACCACACGTTTTTTAGTAGAACATTTAAATAATCTTGAAGAAAAACCTCGAAGACTGCTTGTTGCCTCAGGTGTTGGATTTTATGGAAATAGGGATGATGAGGAACTCACAGAAAATTCAGGACCGGGTACAGGTTTTCTTGCTGGTATATGTGGTGCGTGGGAGACTCAGGCATCACAAGCAAGTATCAGTACTGCCTTTTTACGTTTTGGGGTTGTTTTCGATCGGAAGGCCTCAGCATTTAAGAGACTTAGTTTACCTTTTCGTTTAGGTGTAGGTGGTCGACTTGGAAGTGGAACTCAATGGATGCCATGGATTCACCTTACAGATGTAGTTTGTTCAATAGAGCATTTGCTAACAAGTGATCTTGAAGGTCCTGTAAATTTGGTAGCGCCTGAGAGTGTTCGAAATGCTGATCTTGCAAAGATTTTTTCGTCAGTTATTGGATTACCTGCCTTGCTACCAGTTCCAAAATTCGCCCTGCGTTTATTGCTTGGGGATGCAGCTGAAGAGCTGCTTTTTGCAAGCCAACGTGTTAAGCCTTTGCGTCTACATGAGGATGGGTACGTTTTTTCCTACCCTAGAGTTGAAGAGGCATTGCGTGAAATTATGGGACACCAAAAGTGAGTGCTCATCTTGTTCAAAGGGAAAGTTATTTACCAATTTCATTAGAAGAGGCATGGGATTTTTTCTCACAGCCAGGAAATCTTCCACTTATCACTCCACAGTGGCTTTCTTTGCAGCTTACTCATGAAGTGCCGGAGCGTATGTATCCGGGTTTAACCATTTCTTATAAGGTTAAACCTTTGTTAGGTATTCCAGTTCAATGGGTAACAGAGATTACACATGTAAAAGAGTTGGAGATGTTCGTTGATGAACAGAAAATTGGACCATATGCCTTTTGGCATCATCAGCATTTTTTTCGTGAAATTACTGGTGGAGTAGAGATGCGTGATGTAGTGACCTACTGTGTTCCTTTTGGTTTGCTCGGTGATGTGGCAAACAAGTTACTTGTACAAAGTCGCCTTGAAGAAATTTTTACTTATCGAAAGCAGGTCACAGAACGCTTATTCGGTAGTTCGGAAGATAGGTAATTAGTAATTCTCGAGGTTGATGTCACGTGCGACTAAATCCTCCATAGTTTCGCGTCTTTGCAAAAGATAGCTATTGCCATTTTTAACTCCAATTACTGGAGGGCGAAGTGCCATATTATAATTGCTACTCATTGCTAAATTGTATCCACCGCTGGCTGGGATTGCGATAAGTTCATGAGGTTCTAACTTAGGTAAAAAAGCATCTGATATAAGAATATCACCACTTTCACAGTATTTTCCCGCGAGTGTTACTATTTCTTCAGAGTCAGCTAATGGTCGATCGACACTGATTGCTTCATATTTGGAGCCATACATTGCTGGTCGAATATTGTCAGCCATCCCTCCATCAAGTGACACATAAGTTCGAATATTTGGTATTTCCTTGCGAGCACCTACAGTGTAGACAGCTACCATAGATCGTCCAATTAAGGAGCGGCCAGGCTCAATATGAAGTAACGGTTTCGGTAAATTTCTGCTTGCTAGTTCAGTGCTAAGTGTGTTTGTTATGAGCTCTGCGTATTCTGCAATTTTTGGGGGATGTTGATCTCGCGTATACGCGAGAGCGAACCCCCCTCCGGGGCTAAATTCTTTCATAGAAAATTGATGTTTTGATGCCATCTCTGATGCAAATTCGCAAATAACTTCGATACCTTGCTGATAAGGTTCTAATTCAAAAATGGGAGATCCAAGATGTATATGTAGACCACATAAATTGAGATGTTCAGATGTTTCTGCTTGCCGTATTGCTTCTTCTGCAGCACCAGTTGTTATGGGAAAGCCAAATTTACTATCTAAAATCCCGGTAGTTGTTTTGGAATGCGTATGCGGATCTACATTTGGTGAGACCCGCAACAAAATTGATTGTGTTAGGTTAGCCTCCCCGCAGAGTCTTTCCAGTTGATCTAGTTCGTAGAAGTTATCCACTATTATTCGTCCTGCTCCACTGGCTTGAATTGCTTCTTTTAATTCATTAGTACTCTTGTTATTTCCATGGAAGTATAGGTTATTCGGAGCCATACCCGATTTGAGAGCGATAGCTAATTCTGTTCCACTTACGACATCCATTCCTAAGTTTTCTTGATTAACTATTTTTGTGATGGGACCTGAAAGATATGCTTTTGCTGCATATAGAATAGTAATATTTTCCCAACGTTTCCCGAATTCTTTTCTAAATTCTTGTGCAGTTTCGCGGAAGTCTAATTCATCAAAAATGTATAGAGGGGTGCCATATTGATTTGCCAGATCATGAATATTGCAACCACCGATGCTTAAATGCCCTTCTGTAGCAATTCCAGTTGTTTTTGGCAAGACATGACGAATAGGTAATGTATCTAAGGTTATTTCACTAGCCATGATGTGATTATGCGTGAGTTCGACTTAAGATGTTAGACATCAAACTCAATTTCAAGTTCTTGTAGTCCACGAACTCCACCTCGGCCAGGCGGAGGGAAGGCAATTCCTTCATTTGGAACCTTTTTAATCCTCGGATTTTGAAGTGCTTGTAGTAAAATTTTTGAAGCAATTACTGATTCTTGACGTGCTAGTGCATATCCCATACAAAAATGGGTTTCCTGACCAAAACCGAGATGACTTGAAACTCCATCTTTTTGGTATCCAACTCTCAATTCCTTCCCGAAATAAAGGTCCTCTCGAAAAATATTAAATTTTTCAGGATCTTTAAAAACATGCTCATCTCGGTTTCCAGAACCTAAACCTAACCAGATGCTCGCGCCTACAGGTATTACCCGATCGCGTATTGAGACCTCTACTTTTGTACGGCGTCTTTGCCAATGATTTGAGCCATCGAATCTAAGCATTTCAGTAAAAACATGATCTAGGAGTTTTGGCTCCCTCTTTACAGCATTATATTGATCTAAGTTATTGAGTAGATTCCACCACATTGCATCTATCGCTTTATGTGTTGTATCTCCTCCCCCAACTAGCAAGAGCGCAACGTATCCTTTAATTTGCCAAACACTCATACGTTCACCGGCCTTTGTGGCGTGGCAGAATGTAGAGAGAAGGTCATCTTTTGGATGTTCCAATCTTTCTTCTATAAGTGGGTCTAGGTAAGAGAACAGGTTGTCCCTAGCTTTGATTCCCTTTTGTTGTAGAGCATGACTATACCCCCCTCCCGCAAAAAGTTCGTCATAAAGTTTTTCGAAATAGTCATTATCTTCTTCAGGTAGACCTAACATTCCTGCAATTACACGAATTGGGAAACGAGCACTAAATTGTTGTACCAAATCGACTGTTGGTTTTGTAGTGGTTCCCGAAGAATAATCAGACTTAGCCTTTTCCATAAAATCATCAATAATTTGTGAAGCGATACGTTCTATTAATGGGATTCTTGCAATTAATCGTTCTCCAACAAATTCACCGGCAACTATTCCCCGCAACCAAATATAATCTGCACCTTCACCAAGTTCATTTAATGTTGCTCCTAATGCAGTGTCGGATCCAAATTTAAATTTTCCTTTAGGGTTGTAAACTGCGCGTGTGAATTCTTCGTTGTTTTTATATATATCCCAGATATCTTCGTAGCGAGAGATGATCCATCGATTTTGAAACTTGTCTTGATAGACAGGGGTATGGTCTCTCAATCTTTTATAAACAGGAAAGGGATTAAGTCGAAATTCTTCAGTAAGAAACTCTCCCGGTTCGACAATTGTTGGATTTAATTCAGTTGAGGTACTCATGCTGTCCTCTCCAATGCAAATAAATATTTATTTAGGTTATGGTAGGGCATTATTTTTAATAATTGGAAGTAGGATTAAGTTTGTAGAAAAATTTGAATAATTCAATCACTTTTTAAGTATTTAGGAATGTCTGATAGTTGCTTCACCACTTGAATGCCAGCTTTTTGTAAGATGGCTGCCTTTGCTTCTATGCTATCAGCTGGAGTCCGAATTAGACTTCCAGCATGTCCAAATCGAACTCCCGGCATTTCTGACATAAAATTCCCAGCCATAAAACTTATTATTTTGAGTTTGCTTCGAGTTTTTTGAAAAGTTTTTGCTAACTCTGCTTCCATCCCTCCTCCTGGTTCACTGAATGTTACGAGTGCGCTTGTTGCAGGATCCTTTTCGAAAAGGGGGAGTAAATCAGCAAAAGTCGATCCTATGATCGGATCACCTCCAATTGAAATTGCTGTCGAAACTCCTTTGCCATTAAGGCTCAAAAGATTTGCAATTTCGGTTGTCATTCCTCCCGAACGGGACATAATACCAATACTGCCTGGTTGGAACGTGCGTTTCGTATCCTTGGCAGGACCGCCTATTCCTCCGAGTTTTCCTTTTCCAGGTGAAATGAGACCCATACTATTAGGTCCAATGATCATTGATCCCTTTAGTCTTGCGTATTCAACAATTTGTGCGGTTGTAAACTGAGGGATACGTTCCGTCACTATGAGAATAAGAGGAATATTATTCGTGATGCATTCGAACGATGCAATTTTCGCAGCAGTCACTGGAACACAAATAATTGCTGCGTTTATCACATGTTGTACTTGAGCTTCTTTAACGGAGTTATAGACTGGAATTCCATGTACAAACCGGCCTCCTTTACCAGGTGTGACCCCAGCGACAACGTGACCACCATAATCCAGAGTGTCTTGAGTAATTGAAATTGCCTCTCGACCGGTAATGCCAAGAATCAATATTTTGGTCGATTTGTCAATTAAAATGCTCATTTAAAACGCCTTGTTTTTCGATTCTTTATTCAAGACTTAACCAAAGATATCGACTTGCAATTGTTGACCAAGGATGCCAGTGTTTACCGATCAAGAGTACATTTTTTTCTGTTGGTAAACTTAAAAGTCCATAATTTTTTTGTATTGCTTTTCGGATACCTAAGTCGCCGATCGGTAGTATATCTGGTCGTTGCAAATAGTTCATTAGGAACATTTGCGCAGTCCAGCGTCCAATGCCAGTAATTTTTGTGAGTGCTTCTATAATTTTTTCATCATCAGATTTTTCAAGTATTTCTTGATTGAGATTTCCTGCAATGCTGTAGTTAGCGATTTCTTTCAGTGTGATAATTTTTTGTCGAGAGAGTCCAGCGGAACGCATTTTTTCTTCTGTGAGAGAAATCAATTTTTCAGGTTTAGGAAGTGTTGCAATCCCTGTCGAGTCATCATAACTTCCAAAGTACGTAGCAACTTTTTTATGTATTGCTGTTGCTGCTCTGGTGCTCAATTGTTGTCCAATGATGGAGCGCCCAATTGATTCATAAGGTGTGGCAGCTGGATTGAAGAAAGTAAGCTCTCCCTTCACATCAATTATCGAACCAAGTACAGTATCCACCGTTTTGAGGTGAGTGATAGCTAGTTTGTAATCAGATTTTTTCAGCATTACACGATCATATAGTTTCTAGATCTTTTTGAATAACTTTTTACTATCCAAGACCTTGGTCGTTTAACCGGATAAACTACTGTCATGGAAAATGAAAATGGTGGATTTACACTTGAGGGTAAAACTGCACTTGTAACTGGTGGTTCGCGAGGTATTGGTTATGCCATAGCAGCAGGAATTATAAATGCTGGTGGGCGGGTTATCATCAGCGCTAGAAACCCTGAAACCTTGGAAGCCGCTGCGCAAAAGCTGGGGACGAATGCTATTGGTTTGTCCTGTGATGTTGGGGATCCAGAGGCTATTACTACTCTGATCGAAACTGCTTGGGGCCTGGGCCCCGTGGATATTTTGGTCAACAATGCAGGCATTAGTCCTTTTTATAATCGTGCTGAACACGTCACTGTAGAGGAATTTGATAGTGTGACAAATGTTAATTTGAGAGGTGCATATTTTTGTTCGGTGGAGCTTGCCCGTCAGCTTTTTGACGCTAATCGGCCGGCTAGCATCATAAATATAGCATCAGTTTTGGGTCTGCAGCCTGACCTAAGACAATCTGTATATGCTATGTCTAAAGCAGGCCTTATTCAGATTACGAAAGCTTTAGCACTTGAGTGGGCTGATCGTGACATCCGTGTTAATTGTTTGGCCCCAGGTTGGATAACAAGTGATATGACCGATAGCCTTTTGGAAAGCCGTCACGGTGAACGATTATTGGGCAATATACCGATGGGGCGTTATGGATCAGCAAGTGAAGTGGTTGGAGCTGTACTTTATCTTGCATCAGAAGCTAGTACGTATGTAACTGGAGCAGTGATAACTATTGATGGAGGTCGAACTCTTAGGTAGCTTGAACGAGTTTGATGGAGTGAGAAAATATGTCTACTAATCGTCCTGTTGCAGTGATTACCGGTGCTAGTAGAGGAATAGGAAAACAACTTGCAGTTGATTTGGCTATTGCTGGTTATGATATAGTCGCATGTGCTCGCTCCTCTGTTAATTCCCCTACAAAATTACCCGGGACAGTTGATGAGACGGCTAATGCTGCACGTCGTGAAGGTGCACATGCTCTTGCAGTTTCTCTTGATGTACGAGATGAAGAGGGTGTGGCTGATCTTGCGGCAAAAATCTATTCTGAATTTGGACGTTGTGATCTTCTTGTAAATAATGCTGCTATTGCAGTACCAGGTCCTACACTCGAAAATTCTATAAATCGCTGGCGACTTGCTATGGATATAAATGTCAATGGTCCACTTTATTTGATTTGGTATTTGTGTGGACGTATGGCTGATAAAGGTAACGGACGTGTTATTAATATTTCATCAAGCGCCTCCGTACATCCCCAGTTTGGACGAATTTCTTATACAGTGACAAAGCGTGCATTGGAAGCAATGACAGAGGGGTTTTCCTATGAGCAAGAGGGTAAAGTCTCTCATAATTGTATTCGCCTAGAGTTAAGTGTTTGGAGTGAAGGCTATGCCTATACTCTAGGTGATCAAGACTTCTCAGATTTTGAAGATCCAATCATTCTTTCTGATGCTGTTCTTTGGATGGCAGCACAACCGTTAAGTTATACCGGAGAAGTTGTCACAATTGGTCAATTACGCGAGAGAGGCATAGTCCGTCCCAAGACCCGTATAGCTGATCGGGAAGATTGGAAGTAGTTGTTAACTTACCTGGGTAAGCCTAATCCGCGTGTTGCAATTATATTGCGTTGGATCTCGCTTGTGCCTGCAGCTATTGTTGATGATGCAGCTTGTAGATAAGATTGTCCCTGGTCTGCGATGACTCGTGGAGACGTCCCTCTTAATAATCCAAATGTGCCAAGAAGATACATACCAGTTGATGCAATCCTTTGGCTGAGTTCACTTCCAAATAGCTTACTTGCACTTGCTTCGTGGTTCGGTACCATTCCTTGTGCCTGCATTGATGCAACCCTATATGCCAAAAATGTTCCTGTATTCACTTCGATTGCGCGTTCTGCGAGCTGATGTCTGACAGATGGACGTTGCTCAACCAGCGAATAGTTTTCTTTTGCTATTTCGATTAGGCGTTCAACGGTACGACGGCCATTTGCGTAAGCACCTACTCCACTGCGCTCAAAATCAAGGGCGACTGCTAGATGATACCAACCTCGATTTTCTTCGCCGACTAGCTGAGACGCTGGTACGCGCACGTTTTCAAAAAATACTTCGTTAAAGCTGTGTTTTTCCCCCATGTTGATTAGTGGTCTTACAGTAATACCAGGTGATTTCATGTTTAGCATAAACATTGAAATTCCCTTATGTTTGGGGGCATCTGGATCGGTCCGTGCAGCTAGCCAGCCCCAATCAGCTAAATGTCCTCCCGAAGTCCATATTTTTTGCCCATTAATAACGTAATCATCACCATCACGTGTTGCGCGGGTCTGCATTGCAGCAAGATCACTTCCTGCACCTGGTTCACTATAGAGTGTGCACCACCAGTCATCTGCGTTGGCTATTCTTGGGATATAGTGGTTTTTCTGCTCATCACTACCGTAGAGCATAAGTGATGGTCCGACCCACGCTATGCCCATCGACATATTTGGTGCGCTGGCATAGGCCATTTCCTCGTTATACACGAGCTGGCGCATATGAGAGGCACCACCACCACCATATTCTTCAGGCCAAGCCATTGCTAGCCAACCTTTCTTTGCTAGCTTCTGCTGAAAACCCATTACGCTGTCGTATTCTTCCTCGTTTGTACGCTCTACTTGTGCTGCTGATCGAAGGCGTTCTTTTTCAGGTGCAAGTTCTTTCGCTATAAACTGGCGAACTTCTTGGCGGAAACTTTCAACATCGGTATCGTGGTTAAAGCGCATAGTTATTCCTCTGTGATTTCGAAGTATAGTCGATTATCAATAAACAGTAAGTATGGTTTGCAAATGATTAAAGCTTCCATATTGTTCCGTTTGTACTATCTTGAAGCTCAACCCCGAGGTCGCTTAACCGATCTCTGATTCGATCAGCATCCGACCATTTTTTCGCTTGCCTTAATTCTTCTCTTATAGCGATCAGCGCTTCAAGAATTTTTGGTAGGTCTTTTTCCTGTTTTATATTTGTGTCACCACCGGTTTCTTGGAGTAGAACTTGAAAAGGTTTAACATCGTGTGTTATTGACTCAGGGCCAGTCAGGGTAAATCCTAAGACACTTGCAAGTTCATATAAAAGTTCTTGTGCCTCTTTGAAGGGCTGATTTTTGTCATGTGCTCTATTTATTGCACGGGCCAAATCAAATAAAACAGCAACCGCCTTTGGCGTATTCAAGTCATCATCAAGTGCAGCACGAAACTTTTTCTGTTCATCATTCACTACAAGGGGTGGTCCCGACACCGACACTTCTTGTAGTAGTGAAGCTGAACGTAACCGTTCAGCTCCTGTTGAAGCTGCTTCGAGAGCTTCAGGTGTGTAATTGATAGGGCTGCGGTAGTGACTACTCGCTACAAAAAGTCGTAGACCATCAGCGTTGGTATGTTGTAATACTTCATCAATCGAGATAAGGTTCCCCGAGGACTTCGACATTTTATCATCACCTAATTGTAGTAAAGCATTATGTATCCAAAATCTGGCAAAAGGTGCTTTCCCAGTGAAGGCTTCGCTTTGTGCGATCTCATTTTCATGGTGAGGGAAAATTAAGTCAGCTCCGCCTCCATGAATATCGATATTTTGTCCTAGTGCATTAATAGCCATAGCCGAACACTCAATATGCCAGCCTGGCCTCCCTTTCCCCCAAGGACTTTCCCAAGCCGGTTCTCCTGGCTTTGCTTGTTTCCAAAGCGCAAAGTCTAGGGGATCCTTTTTCATTTCCCCTTGAGGTATCCGAGCACCGCTTTGTAAGTCGTTAATATTATGGCCTGATAGTTTTCCATAATCTTCTTTGCTACGAACGTGATAATAGACATCACCATTAGAAGGATAGGCATGGTTTTTTTCGATAAGTCCTTTAATTACCTGAATAATGATTGGCATTTCGGTTGTTGCACGTGGATATTCAGTTGCTGGTAAAACATTTAGTGCGCGTAGTGCCTGCAAATAATCTGTTGTATTAGAGGTTGCTAGTTCAGTGGTAGTAATTTCAAGTTCACGTGAACGATCTATGATTTTGTCATCTATATCAGTAAAATTTTGAATGTGTCGAACTTTCAAACCTGTCCATTCCAAGTATCTTCTCAACATATCAAAAATTAATGCGTGTAAGGCATGCCCAAGATGAGCTTTGCTATATGGTGTGATACCACAGACATAAAGGCTAACCTCCTCGCCTATAAGAGGTTCTAGGGGTTCTTTTTTTCGCCTAAGGGTATCGTAAAGTTCAATCATTGGCTGGTTTTATTATTTGTGTTGTTCTGTATGCAATTCTTCGAGATGTTTCTGTAAATGAGTTATAGATTCATTCAATTCATCCATTTTAGTATCCAATAAAT
Organism: uncultured Dehalococcoidia bacterium; assembly: GCA_963933025.1. GTDB lineage: Bacteria > Chloroflexota > Dehalococcoidia > Tepidiformales > Tepidiformaceae > JAKUNN01. The sequence continues at coordinate 15,406 of CAWVTC010000002.1, forward strand.
TAAGGCGTTCCCACTCAGGATCAGGCATGCGTTGTATGACACCGTTAGAGTCGTCTTTTACATGTGTAATATGTCCAGGCACACCAATTATGGTTGCATTGTCCGGTACGTTTGTGAGTACTACTGAACCTGCTCCTATACGTGCTCCATGACCGATTTCTACGGCGCCTATAATTTTTGCTCCGGCGCCAACGATATTGTCTCCTACAAGTGTTGGATGTCTTTTGATTTTTTTTGTACTGGTTCCTCCTAGTGTCACACCTTGATAAAGGGTTACATCTGGCCCTATTTCTGTTGTTTCGCCAATTACTATGCCGGCACCATGATCAATAACAAACCGAGGTCCGATTTTTGCCCCGGGATGAATTTCGATATTTGTAATCAACCGAACCCAATACATTAACCCTCGGGCTAATAGTTTAATTTGTTTTTTGTGTAAAAAATGTGCCAACCTATGCATAAGTCGAGCGTGGAAACCTGGATAAAAAAGTATGACCTCAATTTTACTCGTTGCTGCAGGATCGAGATCTATTGTTGCGTTGATGTCACCAATAATATCTTTGATAATTGACATTTAATTTCCTGCATCTAGTAATAAACTGACACGATCAAGGATTTCATGCGCAACAGTGTACTTACTTAACAAGGGGAGTTGCTCAACATTACCTTCAGCTGAAAAAATCGTAACTTCGTTTGTTTCTGTGTTGAAACCGCTTCCGGGTGCAGTGACATCGTTTGCAACAATGAAATGTAATTGTTTTGATTTTAGTTTCGCCTGCGCGTGCTTGCTAATATTTTCAGTTTCAGCTGCGAAGCCCACGCGGATACCACCACCTTTTAAGTTGCTCAGAATATCAATTGTTTCCTTTAACGGTAGGCTAAACCCTGTTTGCTGAAAGTCCCGTTTTTTTAATTTTTGATGGGCAGTTTCATGTGCTTGAAAATCTGCTGGTGCTGCCGCCATTACTAATGCGTCGGATGTTGCAGTGATTTCTTTTAACACGTCAAACATTTCTGCCGTTGTGAGTACATCAACTCGCTTTACTCCAAAAGGTGTTTCCAAATTTGATGGGGCACATACGAGTGTAACTTTTGCCCCCCTGTCTTTTCCTGCTTGTGCGAGCGCAAAACCCATTTTTCCACTGGAGTGATTACCGATATATCGAACAGGATCGAGAGGTTCCTGGGTTCCACCTGCGGTGATAATTAACTCTTTTCCTTTTAAATCGCCATCTAAAAGGCCTAGGATTTCTCGTAATCCTCCAATTACTGAGTCTGTGTGAGACAACCTCCCCAATCCCGTACGACCACTTGCAAGACGGCCCTCTTCAGGCCCTACAAAACTGATTCCTTGTTTTTTCAATCTTTCGATGTTGGATTGTGTTGTTGGATGTAACCACATTTGATTGTCCATGGCAGGGGCAATCAGAATTGGAGAGGTAGTTGCTAAGGCAGTTAGCGTAACAGCATCATTGGTTTGGCCATGTGCAAGGTTAGCTATGCAGTTTGCTGTGGCAGGTGCGATCACTAGGGCATCAATTCTTCGCGCAATTTCAACATGCGCCTCGGCTTCCGAAGCGCTTGCCATTTCTATGATAGGTGCAATTCCAGTTAAGGCATGGAGTGTCAGGGGAGTTATGAAACGAGTTGCTTCATGCGTGAGCAGTACTTCGACAGTTGCTCCTAATGATCGTAATTGACTCGCGATATCAGCAGCTTTGTAAGAAGCGATACTTCCTGTTATGCCAAGACCAATACGGCGCCCTTGTAAAACAAGTCGTTCGTTGTAGTTGGCCGTTTCTGAAGTTGTCATAGCGCCTTCTTTTAACCTTTTTGCTCTCTAGGATCCACTGTTAAGCTCGTAGAGGATACGGAGCCCTGTGAGTGTAAGCTCAGTATTCACGATATCAATGACAGCTGTTTCATCTGCAATTTGTGAAGCCCACCCTCCAGTGGCAATCACTTTTGTTTCGTTTCCCAATTCCTCTTGAAATCGGGAGACCATTCCCTCGACAAGACCAACGTAACCTAAAAGGATTCCAGATTGTAATGCGTGAGTTGTGTTCCTACCGATGGCGCTAGGAGGACGTTTTAATTGTGCCTTATGAAGCATAGCTGCTCTGCTGAAAAGAGCTTCACTTGCAATCCCTATTCCCGGCGCAATTGCACCGCCTAGGTAGTCACCATTGCTATCAACTGCATCAAAAACAGTGGCAGTTCCAAAATCTACAATTATTGCTGGTGGCCCGTATAAATGGATTGCTGCTACAGCATCAATAATGCGATCTGCACCAAGCTGTTTTGGGTTTTCGTACAGAATACGCACGCCAGTACGTATTCCATGTCCAACAACAAGAGGTTCAATCCCAAAATAATTTAGTGCAACTTCTTGAAAAGTAGGTAAAAGGGGAGGTACATCGCAACCAATGATGCATGCATTTACGTCCTCAGGTGATAGATTATGTGTCCGTAACAAATTTAAAAGGGAGATACCATATTCATCTGCAGTTCGTTCAGCCTCAACTCCTATACGCCATGTGGCTGCTAAGTTCTTGTCAATGAATAGCCCAATGTGAATAGATGTGTTGCCGATATCAAGAGCAAGTAGCATGCTTCGATGAGAATCGTTTTCAAACATGGATCACCTCTTTAAAGAATTCTGTTCTTGGACTTATGGAGTAGAAGATATGGCTACGACAGGTAAAGTTGATATTCGTGAGCAGGCTGCTAGAGCGAAGACAGCTTCCATAGCGCTCTCTCAAGCTTCGAGCACTGAAAAAAATGCTGTTTTGGAAAGTATCGCAACCGCTCTGGAGAACCACCATGATGAGATCTTGCATGCAAATGCTCAAGATGTCACGGAAGCAAGTGCTGCTGGCTTAGAACCGTTCTTCATTGAACGTCTGAGTTTGACCTCTAGTCAAATAGCTTCGATAGCGCGGGATACTCGTAATGTTGCAGCGCTTCCCGATCCGGTAGGAGAAACATTTGACGAAAGAACTCTTCCAAACCATCTTCGAATTTCTCGTAGGCGCGTTCCACTTGGATTGATTGCATGTATATACGAGTCGCGTCCCAACGTTACGGTAGATGTTGCAACCTTATGTCTTAAAAGTGGAAATGCATCGCTTTTACGAGGTGGTAAAGAGGCCTTGCGTTCAAATCGTGCTTTTGGGGATGCAATACATGCAGGTATTGTTTCTGCGAAGACATCGATTTCTCCTGCAGTAGTTCAGTTTGTGACAGATCCAGATCGATCCCATGTGAATCAAATCTTAAAAATGCATGATTTAATTGATTTAGTTGTTCCTCGTGGGGGTGCGGATTTGATAGCTCATGTTAGAGATATGGCGACAATGGCTGTTGTTGCAGGAGGGATCGGTGTTGTTCATGTTTTTGTTGATAAGACTGCAGATCTCGAAATGGCCTTGAGGATTGTTGATAATTCTAAGACGCGGCGTTACAGCATTTGCAATGCGCTAGATACTGTACTTATTCATGATGCCATCGCTGAGGATTTCTGCAAGCTTCTATCTGATTGCTGGAGAGGTAGGGTTAGTGTGTTGGCTGCTGAAGATGCTTACAGAATATTTCGAACAATTGAAACTAATAATGAGCTTAACGTTAAAAAAGCGGTTTCTGAAGACTGGGATACTGAACATTTAGCTATGCGTGCTGGTGTTCGTATAGTTTCTGATTTAGATAATGCATTAGATCATATTGCTAAACATGGAAGTGGGCATAGTGAATCGATTGTTACTTCGAGTGAGTTATCCGCCGAACGTTTTCTAAATGAAGTGGATGCTGCTGCGGTATATGTAAATGCAAGCACCCAATTTACCGATGGAGGCCAGTTTGGTCTTGGTGCTGAGCTTGGAATATCAACACAGAAAATGCATGCGCGAGGTCCAGTAGGCTTACGCGAACTTACTTCTTACAAATGGGTTGTGTATGGTGATGGTCAGGTGCGTCCAAAATGATTAGATTTGAGAGAGAGTTAAGAACGGGGTTTTCTGAGGTTTTTATAATTTTTGAAGATGATGATCTTGTCGGAAGAATCGATATTCATTATCGAGGAGAAGATGCCTACGCTACTCTATGTACGACTGAAAATGCCTCCGATGAACAGCTGCATAAACTTGTTGATGCAGCTGATGAGCAATTAGTTATGACAGCATTGCCTTTCCGCGAAGATTTTGTTGTTACTGTTTGGAAAGGTATGCCTGGCGGTGTTTATAGCGATCCTGAAAATGAAACCGATACGATAGCTTTAGAAGATGTTAAGTAGAAGAAGCTTAAGATAGCGATCCTAAAAAAAGTTTTTTAGGGATAGGTGACTCTACGTTCTTGCTGTATGGGATTCTTAGTCCAATAAACGTGCACTCAGTTTTTTTCTCGAGCAGTGTCGCTTCCTGCCTTCTGGTAACGAGTAGTTTTCTCCAACGCAATCGGAATCGATGACCTATTAAAGTTTAATATAAGGAGGCGATTGCATTAGTCGCGGCTTCAAAAGTGGGGCCGGGGAAAATACCGATAAAAAGCATAGCGAGAAGTAAAAGGCCCGCAGTAATTGCAAGGATAGGTGTTGGGTTAAAACGTTTAATGTCCGTAGGTGGATCAAAGAGGTACATTTCACGCATCACTCTTAAGTAGTAATAAAGGCTTATAAAGCTATTTAAAACTGCAAGGCCTATGAGCCAAATTAAACCATCCCTCATGCTGGATTGGAACATTAATAGTTTAGTTGAAAATCCTGCAAAAAATGGCAATCCAGCAAACGAGAAGAGGGCTGCGGTAATGACAAGTGCCAAGAATGGTTGAGTTTTTGCCATCCCACGCATTCCCCGAATAGAGTCGTCACCCGTGCGATTTACCCATATGGTTAAGGCAGTAAATAGGGCTAGTGTTGATGCGATATAGCCCGTTAAATGCAGTAGTAGTGCACTTGATCCATTTGCAGCTTGTGCAGAATCACCAAAACCCATTGCAGCGATCACAACAAGCATGTAACCAACTTGCCCTATTGATGAATATGCTATTAAGCGAGTCATGCTGACCTGTTGAATCGCTATCAAATTACCTGCAGTCATAGTTAGTGCAGCTAATATGGCTATAAGGGCCCGCCATTCGGCACCATCTACAAATAATGCCTCACCAAAAATCCTAATTATCAGCGCGAACCCAGCAGCTTTTGAAGCAGTAGCTAAAAATGCAGTTATTGGTAATGGAGCTCCTTCGTAAGCATCAGGTGCCCACATGTGAAATGGAACTGCAGATACTTTAAATCCAACCCCTGCGATTATGAGCACAATAGCCATAATCATTCCTGGGTCAGTTCCTGCTGTCCGTAATTCTAGTGCCGCTGCAATACCTTCGTAACTTGTAGCTCCTGTAATACCGTAGAGTAAACTAATGCCATAGAGCAGCATGGCACTAGAAAATGCTCCTAGGAGAATATATTTGAGGCTTGCTTCGTTAGCACGTCTTTCGTGTTTGAAGTAGCCGACTAGTATATAAAGAGTGAAACTCAGTAGCTCTAGGGAGATATATGCTGTGAGTAATTCACGTGATGATGCCATAAGTGTCATCCCTACACCGGCAATTAGGAGAAGGCTGTAATATTCCCCTCCCGAGTAAGTGCGTTTTTGGATGTAATGTGCTGAAAGAAGTGAGATGACAAGTACAATCCCAGAGGCTAGGAATCTAAAGTATGTTGTGAAGTCGCCTGTACTCAAAACCCCTTCAAAGGTAGAGGGTGCATGGTGGATATAAGGTATTGCAGCTACGCCGTATGCAATTGCAGCTACGCCCGTCATATAGGCAAGTAAGTCTTTACGAACTTTAGGCCAAATTAACTCGGTTGTTAAAATAAGTAGTGCGAGTGAAACTGCAATATATTCTGGAATGAAAAGCGTAAAGTCAGGCATATTAGCTGGTCACTCCGGGTAGATTCATTACGGTATGTCCTATGCGATCGGTAAAGGGTGACCACAATACACCCATAATGACAATGCTAGAAATCAAGAGAGCGGCAGAGATACCTTCAAGTGGGGTAATATCTTTGAGTTCACGCCATTTGGGATTTAGTGGCCCCCAAAAAACTTGCGCAAACATACGGAGCATATAAGTAGCTGATATAGCGGCTGCTAGGATTGCAAGTCCTCCCACGATTGGGTAGGTTTTAAAGGCTCCAACAAAGATATGGAATTCAGCAGTGAAACCAGATAATCCCGGAAGCCCTATATTTGCCAATCCTGCAATTACGTAACCTACGACCCATAAGGGCATTACTTTTGCAATCCCTCCAAATTGTCCAATATCACGTACGTGTGCTTGATCATAAATTGCTCCGATCAGAAGGAAGACTAGAGCTGTCATAACGCCATGGCTAAACATTTGAAGAACGGCACCTGTAACACCTATCTCGTTTAGTGTTGCTAATCCAATTAGCACAAATCCCATGTGGCTCACAGATGAATATCCGGATATTAATTTCAAGTCACGTTGTGTTAATGCGGCTAGGGCACCATATAATGCGCCTACTGTGCCTAGTATTATCAATGCTGGCATCCAGAACTCTGCACCCTCAGGTAAGATTTGAATACCTAATCTGATTATTCCAAAGGCTCCAAGTTTCATTAGGACACCTGCGTGAACCATTGATACTGCAGTGGGCGCACTCATATGGCCATCAGGTGACCAAGTATGGAAAGGCCATAAACCAGCTAGTACACCACAGCCAATTGCGAAGAAGGGGAAGACAGCCTTCTGGAAGTTTGGATTTAGTGCTCCATTACTACCAGCTTCCCAAAGGGATGGAAGATCGAAAGTGCCTAAGCCTGCTTCATGGACAACTGCAAAAATTCCTATCCAAATACCTACAGAACCTCCGACTAACATTAGTGTTAGCTTCATTGCACCATATTCTTTTCGTGTACCTCCCCATACACCGATTAAGAGATAAAGCGGAACAACAGCAAGTTCATAGAAGAAGAAGAAAAAGAAAAGATCTAATGCCAAAAATGTTCCAAGAACACCGGAAAGAAGCACCCAATATAAGATGAAAAAATCTTTCGTTCGATAATCCAATTTCCAGCTAACTAAAGTTCCCGCAAATGCAACTACTCCAGTGAGTAAAACCATCAAGGCAGAGATTCCATCAACACCAAGGTGGAGTGATATACCGTTTGTTTTTAAGAAACCAACATTTTCAATCCATGGCCATGAAAGTTCCATTTGGATTACGTCAGTTCCCGTTTGGTAAGCAACAAATATATAAATAGAGAGTGCAAAAACGATTGCACTGGCAAATAAAGAAATGTAGCGGATAACCATTTTTTGGTTTCCAGGTGTTAACAACGTGGCGATTGTGGCAAGGAATGGAATTCCTAATGCCCCTACCAAAATGTACCCTTGGGCTTCATCAAAACTCATCATTTAACCTCGCAAAACCAATGTAATAAGAGATAGCATGATGACACCAATAACGATTGCGAGAGCATAGTTTGGTACTCGGCCAGTTTGAAGGTGCTTGAGGATGAATCCGGAATATTTAGTTAACTCTCCTGAACCATCGACACCAGTATCGTTAACAACATAGCGATCAAACCAACTTATTACGAAGCTTAATCCTAGGATGATTCTATTGATCACAAATTGATATAAATCATCGAAGAAAAATTTACGCTGAATCATTTGATAAATTGTTGGTTGCCATTCGGCAAGTTTTGTAGATCGATCAAGGCGCCCGCCCCAATAGAACCAAATACCAAGGAAGGTACCAATTGCTGCTAAGGCCATTGAGTAACCAACTAGATCCCAATGGACAGAAAAAGGTTCGGGGTAATGCAAATAAATTAATTCAGAGATTCCTCCAGGAAGTCCAAATGCTTTCCCAAAATCAGAAAATATGAAAAAACCAGCGAAAACTGAAAAAACCGCGAGAATTATTAGCGGTACTGTCATGATTAGGCTAGTCTCATGTGTTTTTTCTGCGATGGCAGCGTCCTGAGGAGTACCCAAAAAGGTTCGGATAAATAGCCTTAAGGTATAAAAGGCTGTCATGATCGACGCGATTGAAATTAAGATGAATGCCCAACTTCCCGAACCATGGTCTACTGCGCTTAAAATGGTTTCTTTGCTCCAAAAACCTGCTAGAGGGAACAGTCCTATCAGAGCGAGTGATCCTATCCCAAATGTGATGCCAGTAATAGGCATTTTTCGTAAAAGCCCCCCTAGGTTTCGCATCTCTTGATGATGATGGGTACCTAAAATAACGGAGCCTGCACCAAGGAAGAGTAAGGCTTTAAAGAATGCATGAGTGAACAGGTGGAACATTCCGGCCCCAACACCACCAACACCGAGTGCCACAAACATGAAACCTAGCTGGCTAATCGTCGAATAAGCCAACACTTTTTTTATGTCCGTTTGAGCGAAAGCGACTATTCCGCTGTAGATCGCAGTCGTTAATCCCACAAGTGTGATGATAAGCATCATACCCGCAGCAGCTTCAAACATCGGTAATAAGCGAGCTACTAGATATACACCGGCTACTACCATAGTTGCTGCATGAATCAAGGCTGATACTGGTGTGGGGCCCTCCATTGCATCAGGCAACCAAACATGGAATGGCAACTGGGCACTTTTCCCCATTGCACCAAGGAAGATGAAAAACATTGCAACGAAAAGAGTTATGCCGCCTAGTTCACCATGCTCTACGTAGCTGATGAGCTCATGAATGTTGAAAGTTCCCGTTGCTTTCCAAAGCAATATGATACCGATGAGCAGACCAACATCACCGATTCGAGTAGTTATAAAGGCTTTTTTGGCTGCCTCAACAGCAGAACGTTTTTCCCAATAGAAGCCTATTAATAAAAACGAACAAACTCCTACAAGTTCCCAACCGATATAGAGAAGTAACAGGTTGTCTGCTAATACCAACAGAAGCATTGAAGCGATAAATAATTGTAAAACTGCGAAGTACCAGGAATAACGCGGTTCTCCTCGCATGTAACCGATGGAGAATAGATTAACCATCAGTGCCACAATTATGATGACAGGCAACATAATCAGTGTTATCCAGTCAACGGCAATTCCGTGACTTAAGTTAAAATTTCCAATGCTTGTCCACTCTATTGCATTTGTGATAGGTAGTTTTAGGCTGAAAGTCTTTGTAAAAATTGCAATCAATACTGCAAGGATAGAGGTGACAGTAAGTACGCCAAGCCAGTCACCTTGGCGTGGGAGAAAACGTCCAAACAAAGCAAGCACTAGAAAAGCACATGCTGGTATTACGGCGAGTAGCCAGGCCCATTCAGCGCTCATTCTCGGTTATCTCCTAGAATTACCATTTCAGCTCCGCAGGCTCATCGATATTAATACTTGCTCGATTACGGAATAGCCGAAGCACAATTGCTAAGGCTAAGCCAATTTCTGCTGCAGCAACTGCAACTACGAAAATTGCAAAGATAATGCCGGTGATTTGAGTTACATCAAGGTAAGCAGAGAAAGCTACAAAGTTGATACTTACAGCATTAAGCATTAATTCTATGCTCATCAACACAAGTACTGCATTGCGTCGAGAGAGAACTCCATATACTCCTAAGGAAAACAAAATTCCGCTGAGGACTAGGTAATTTTCTAGTGGTATCAAGCGTCCTCCTCTTGTCGTGCAAACAATATTGCACCTATGAATGCTACTAATAGCAAAACTGATACGATGATGAAGGGAGCTCCATACGAGGTGAACATGATGTCACCAATTTGTTCTAAGGTGATATTGGTAGGGAGGTCATCAACATCACCAGGCCAGGCTGTTGCTAGAGAGACTCCTACTAAAGTGAGAAGTAGCGCTATACCAACAAGTGCACCGAAGGGTGCCTGAGGTCCTGTTAGTTTGTCTGGTTCTCCTGTTGCATCTAAGCGAGTCATCATGAGAGCCAATAGGATTAAGACTGTGACAGCTCCACCGTAAATCAAAAATTGTACTAGAGCGATGAATTCTACAGTTAGGAAGATATACAGTGCGCCGACCCCCGCCAGACTTAAGATCAGAAATATTGCGGCGTGTATTACTGATCGTGAGAAAACAACTCCAGCAGCAGTACCCACTATAGCGATTGCAAAAAACCACCAAAGTACTTCTGTTATCATGTGGCACTCTCTGGCGTTGGTACGGTGCCATCTAGTGATTTAATTTGGTTCACCAATTCTTCAGGTATAGGTTCCCCTTGATTTAGTAGTTCTCGTGCTTCTTTTTCAGCGCGCATACGTCTGGCTCGTAATTTTCTTGGTGAGTCAGCATTCCCTTCAGGATTTTCTGCCGCTATATCAGGGTTTGAAGTTCTGGTTTCTAATACTTGCGGTGTTTCGGTACCACCAAGTTCGGCGTAAGTAGGACTTTCAGTATCTCTGAGAATTGCCATTAGTTCTGCTGGTATCTCTTCATTTTTTTCGATATGTTCTCGTGCTGTGCGTTCAGCACGCATACGTTTGGCACGGATCTTACGAGGAGAATTCGGGTCACCCGCCTCACTGCTTGGACTTACGGAAGAGGGTGAGCTAGCTTTGGCTGATGGAGGTACCGGAATACTTGGAGCATCTTTCCCCGTTATTTCTTTATACAGCGTGCTTTCTGTCCGACCAAGTACATATAAAAGTTCTTGACTCACCTCCTCATTTTTTTCGAGAAGTGTTTTTGCTTCTCGCTCTGCTTTCATTCTACGCGCACGTAATTTTCTTTCAGAAAGACCGGAAAAATCATCTTCAGCAGCACTAGATTCGCTAGAAGTAGATGTGGTTGCCTGTACTTCCGGGTCGCGTTCCTGAATAGCCGCACCTAGTCCTTGCTCAATACGTTGATTTTGCTCCTCACGTGCTTTAGGCAGTGCCGCAACAAAGGTTGCTTCAGGTATTTCCTTTCCAGCGGATACAGCTTCATTTAAGTTAATACTATCTATGGGTCTAAATGGTCGCGATAATTCGCCGCTTTTACTGGAAGCGAGTAGGTCTTCGATATCTATGTGCAGGTCACGACGGTCAAAAACGCTGTGTTCATGCCCGCTCCAATTGTTATCCATAACAATTGCTTCAAACGGACATACTTCTACACATATGTTGCAACGCATACAGCGTGCGTAATCTATCCAAAATTTATCAACAATTTTACGTCGGTTACTCGTTCCTTCTGGGTGCTTAGGGTTGTCTTGCATTACGGCTGTCATGCAGTCAACCGGGCAATTCCTCACGCAGATATTGCAGCCAGTACAAAAAGGTTCGTCGTGGTCAAAGTCCCAAGTAAGAACAGGAAAGCTTCGCTGGCGTTCAGGGAGGTCTCTTTTCTCGTCTGGATATTCTATGGTTACGGGTTTTCGAGTGAAAGTAGAGAATGTCGTTGCTAAGCCTTTTAGAATTCCAAACATTAGTCAGTAACCTCAATATTTTTGTAGGTGCCGACCAAATCTTTGGCTTCAGATTTTCGGCGTGTTCTAATAAAGATCATAATAAGTAGTAGCAATGCCCCACCCCAATTTACAAGTGCTAAAATCTCTTGCGGCCAGTTGTAGTAGAGGAAGAAGCCCGTAACTAGTAACAATACAAAACTAATTTCAATTAAAACCTTCCAGCAGAAGCTCATTAATTGATCCATCCGTAATCGGGGCATAGTAGCCCTAACCCAGAATATAAGGAAGATCATAAGTGTACTTTTGATCAAGGTGAGTGCTAATTGGAGGCCGACTCCTACTTCACTACCGAAAGGGAAGTTCCATCCGCCTAAAAAGACTACTGAACCGAAGATGCTAAAGCCCCAAAGCGCTGCGTATTCTGCAAGTTGAAACATACTCCAGCGAATCCCTGAGTATTCTACAAAGTACCCACCAACGATTTCCGATTCTGCTACGGGGATGTCAAAGGGCGCGCGGTGTAATTCACTTAGTATTGCTATGAAGAAAATCACAAAAGCTAAAGGTTGAACAAGTATGAAAGGTCGGTCACCTTGCAGGCTCGCAATTTGATTCAGATCAAGAGTGCCTGCAAGCATAGCAACTGTTAAAAGTGCAACCACCAATGGGATTTCATAGCTAATCATCTGTGCGGCTGCGCGTATGCCACCTAGAAGAGCATATTTGTTTCCTGACCCAAAGCCGGCCATCAAAATGCCTACAATGTTTAATCCCAATACAGCAAACACAAAAAACATACCCAGAGCTAAATTTCGAACGCCCCAGGTCTCCGCAAAGGGAAGTGTTAATAGCACCAAGAACACTGGAACAAATGTTGCATACGGAGCAAATTCAAAAACCCATCGGTCAGCGTTACGTGGACGTAGATCTTCTTTGACAACCAGTTTAAGCGCGTCTGCTACTCCTTGTAGTAAGCCCACAGGTCCTGTCCGGGTAGGTCCCAAACGCATTTGGAAACGAGCAACAACTTTTCGCTCGCCGTAAGTTAGGTAAATGACGACGACGGTCATTGCACTGACTACAATCACTGTTCGGATAATAATATCTAACCAGGAGATTCCAAAAAATGGGTCACCGAAACTCATTTGTCGACCTCCCCTAAAACGATATCTAGTGAACCTAAGATAACTATGGCATCAGCCACGTAGTTTCCAACTACTAATTCACGAAGAGCAGATAGGTTTGAAAATGAAGGAGAGCGTAATTTTGCACGATAAGCATTCGTACCCCCTTGGGCCATCAAGTAGACTCCATACTCCCCCTTCGTACCCTCTGTCGGTAAGTAAAGTTCCCCTTCATTAATCCGCAATGTTTTTGGGAGATCGGGGTTCAAGACACGTCCACTTGGTATTTCGTCTAGGCATTGTTCAACGATGCGGGCACTTTGATACATTTCTGAAAGTCTTACCCAATATCGGTCAAAGACATCACCTTGTTTCCCCGTTGGTATATCAAAATTCAGACGTTCATAAATGCTATATGGTTCTGCCTTTCGTATGTCCCAGCCTAGTCCTGTGGCTCGCAGCATTGGTCCTGTAAAGCCCCAAGCTATTGCTTGTTCTGTAGTTACTGGATTTAAATCACGGCAGCGTTCTACAAAAACCTCATTACCCGTTAGTAGTCCGTCAAAATCTTCAAGTCCTTGACGAATGGAAGATAATATCTCTCGGCATCGTGCCTCAAAGTTTTCTGGTAAATCCATAGTTACCCCACCCACTTTGAAATAAGTGGGAAACATGCGGTCGCCGGTGACTTCCTCAAAAAGGTCGTAAATACGTTCCCTTTCTCGCCAGCCATATGTGAAGCTTGTGCCGAAAGATCCTACATCTGCCCCGAATGCACCAAGAAACATGAAGTGTGAGTTAATTCGAGATAGTTCCATCATTAAGACACGTATGTATTCCGCACGTTCAGGGACTTCGATTCCTGCTAATTTTTCGACTGCCATAACGTAGGCACCTTCACAGCACATTCCTGCAAGATAATCAGTTCGATCCCACCAGCCCATAGCCTGTCGGTAGTCTGCATTTTCGGTTAATTTTTCAAGTCCTCGATGCAGGTATCCAATATACGGTTCACAGTCTTTTACGAGTTCTCCGTCTACAGTTAGAACCATACGGAAAACCCCGTGCGTCGCAGGGTGTTGAGGACCAACATTGATTGTCATATCTACGGTTTCAAGACTAGTTGAGGCTCCCTGTGATTCAGGCCAAGTTGTCATTGTTCTACCCCTGGAGGACCATCTTCTATGCCTTGCAATATTTCTGGCTTTTGAAGTGGGTGTGCTTTACGCAGTGGGTGGATGTCTAAATCCTCCTCTAGTAATAGGTTTCGAGGATCAGGGTGCCCCTGAAATTTTAGACCTACCATTTCTGCCGCCTCTCGTTCATGCCAATTTGCTGTCGGATAAGTCTTTGTAATTGAAGGAATGGTTAAGTCAGTTGATTTTGCGGGAACCGTTACTTGTATTCCATGACCGTGTACAAAAGAATAGAAATGATACTTTGCCCAAAGTCCTGCCTCACCCATATCAATAGCTACGATATTACGTAGCAAATCAAATGAAAGCGCATCATTTTTATTTAAGCCATCAACAAGTGATAAGAAATTTTCTGGTTCTATTTTGAGGTCAGCGTAGGTTTTTGTTTTGGAAATCTCAAAGGGGATATTTGGCAGTTGTGTGCGTATTAATTCTGCCGTTTTTATATTTCCTGAATCTGGGCTAGTCTCTGTGCTCATCCGGCATTCTTCTTTTCTTCCATAATCTTTTCTTGAAGAGCTATAAACCCTTCCATTAAGGATTCTGGTCTTGGAGGACAGCCTGGCACATAGACATCCACCGGAATAATTTTGTCTACGCCTTGGAGAACCCGGTCATATTCGGTATAGGGCCCACCATTGGTAGCACATGCACCCATAGAAATCACGTACTTAGGGTTAGGCATTTGTTCGTACAAGAGCTTGACCGCCGGTGCCATTTTTTTGGTTACTGTTCCAGATACAATCATTACATCGCTTTGACGTGGGCTTGGCCAAGGAACGATGCCAAATCTATCAAGATCATGATTTGGCATGAAGGTACCGATCATTTCAATTGCGCAGCAAGCAAGTCCGAATGTCATTGGCCACAACGAACTTTTTCTGCACATTGCAATAACAGTATCTACACCTGTTTGCATTACTCCAGGTAACACCACACGGTAAAGAGCTTGATCGTTTGGTGCTTCTACTGGTTGAAGTCGTTCTTCCTCATTTCCGTAATCTGGAGTGTAGGATAAGAGTCCTAGTTCTTCAGTATTTGGTTTTTCAGTCATTTATCGCCACTCCAGTACTTTTTTACGCCATGCATATAGAAGCGCGCCACTTAGGATCAGTACAAAAAATACCATGTACCAAAATGCATGACTTGGTAATTCCAAAAAACGAACAGCCCAAGGGAAAATAAAAATGGTTTCTACGTCAAAAATCAAAAACATAATAGCAAACAGGTAGTACCGTACGTGGACTTGAGTCCAATTTTCCCCCGTTGGGAGCATTCCGCATTCGTAGGAAATACTTTTACCTGATTCGCGGGCAAATGGACCAAGTAAACGAGCGCCTAATAAAGCGGTCCCAACAAGTATGACGCCTGCGATTGAGGCGATGAAGACTGCGGACCAGGTGTCGTAAAAACTCATTGTCCTCTTACGTGCGATGGTTGACGCAATGCCCCTTGGCGTTAAGGCGAGACTTCCCCTGAAATTCTTCACGAACTCTACCACATTGGTGTTTAGGGGCCAGAAAAAAAATCTATTTTCCCAATCTATTTTTTAATCTAGGTAGTATTAAGACCTTTTAAAATTTGTTTTGGAATAGTTACGTTCCTCTAGTTGAAAGAATTTCCTCTTCAGCTAACTGCGCAACTGCCAGGCCACGCATCGCTGCTCCAAGGCCTTTACTTGCCTTTGCAACAAGTTCTGCATTTTCAAAATGTGTTGTTGCTTCAACAATAGATTTTGCAACTTTCTCCGGGAATTCAGATTTAAAAATTCCGCTTCCCACAAATACACCTTCGGCACCTAGGCGCATCATTAATGCTGCATCTGCTGGTGTGGCCACACCGCCTGCCGCAAAATTAACTACAGGAAGACGGCCAGTCGAGCAGATAGTTTGAATTAATTCGATTGGTGCACTAATCGCTTTTGCATATGAGTAGATCTCTTCATCAGCTAGTGTTTTAAGTTTTCTGATTTCGTCTTGTACAGACCTCATATGGCGCACTGCCTCGACGATATCTCCTGTTCCGGCTTCACCTTTTGTGCGAATCATTGCGGCTCCTTCACTAATACGTCTTAGAGCTTCACCGAGGTTTCGGCAACCGCAAACAAAAGGTACTTTAAAATTGTGTTTGTCAATGTGATGCGTTTCATCTGCGGGTGTGAGTACTTCGGATTCATCGATATAATCAACTCCAAGGGCCTGAAGCACATCGGCTTCAACGAAATGTCCAATTCTTGCCTTGGCCATTACTGGAATACTCACAGCATCCATAATATTTAAAATCATTTCTGGATCACTCATTCTGGCGACTCCGCCATCTTTACGAATATCTGCTGGAACTCGTTCTAAGGCCATTACAGCACAGGCACCTGCTTCTTGTGCGATTTTTGCTTGTTCTGGGTTGACAACATCCATAATGACGCCACCTTTTAGCATTTCTGCTAACCCCTTTTTAATAGTCCAAGTATCTTGTTCATTCGTCGCATTCACACTCATTGCTATCTCCTCTCGTCTAAGAGTAACTTACCTTGCAAAACTATTTATACAAAACTAATCAAAGTTTTTTCGCTGAACTAAAGTGATGCCATCTCTTATCGGCAACATCACACATTCAATACTGCTGTCATTTGCCAGATAATTATTGAGTGCGCGAATCGCACTTGTTTCTGGTGACTGATCTTCCAGATGTAAGACTCGTCCACTCCAAAGAACGTTGTCAAAAATGATAATACCGTTTTGGGAAAGTAATGGGAGGACTGCTTTATAGTAGTTCAGATAGTTTTCCTTATCGGCATCTATGAACACAAAATCATAAGGTCCTTGTAAGAGTTTTAATGTTGTAAGGGCTGGTCCTGTCACTAAGCTAATGCGATTTGCATACATGCTGTTCGCAAAATTGGTGGTGGCTATGTTGGCATGTTCTTCATCGATATCGCAGGTCGTTATGTGTCCTTTCTCTGGAAGCGCTTCTGCCATAGAAAGGGCTGAATAACCAGTAAAACATCCAATTTCTAAAATATGTTCTGGTTGCAGCATGGAGACGAGAAATTTTAAAAACCGACCTTCTACATGACCAGTTAACATTCGGGCACGATCACCTAAATGTAACTCCGTTTCCTCTGCTATCTTTTTGAGGTGCTCAGGTTCTTGGCTGGTATGCAGTTCTATATACTTTTCGATTAGTGTGTTTGTAATTTCATTAGCCATGTTCTTAACTTTTCGATTGCCAAATTTGGTTTTCGGTTTCCTTCTATTGCTGACTTAAAGATAACTTGTCTGTGACTAAAAGTGTTATGTAAAATATTGTCCTGCTAGACTATTCTACCTCGAATTTTATCTGTTTCTTTTGGTTCTGCAGTAACGAATCTGATTATTCTCGACCAGTTTTTAGTGACTAAATATTGCAAAGTTAATGTTCCGACGACAGTTAGGAAAACGGTAATCCATTCTATGGTACTTAGGGATGTGAAATCAAAGAACTCTCTTAGCCAATTCGTGAATACTGTTGTGACTAAAATTGCTCCTAATATCGCTCCAAACAATATGGTTAAGAGAGGACGTTTTAGATCTCGCCATGAAGATCCATCGAATCCTACTACCTCAATCATAAAACCAATGCTTGTGAATCCTATAACAAGAGAAATTAATGTACGTGTTTGCTCAATATCTAGATTTAGAAGTCCGTCTGTAACGAATTGTAACAACATAGCCGAAGTTGCTAATGCTATTGCTGCCGGCAAGGCAAACCTGAGTATGCTGTTTAAGTAGTCATGACCAGCATTTGAAGGAGGGATGGTGATTGAAATAATTATGGCAGGTATTCCAAGGGCCAGGAGAGCCGTCAAAGATCCGTGTCGTGGTAAAAAAGGAAAATCCAAACCTAAAAGGTTAGTTGAAAAAATTAATAGGTAAGCATAGAAGCTTTTTGTTATGAAGATTTTGCTTAGTCGAGTTGCATTTCCTAATACATGCGCTGCCTCCTGAGTACCCTGAATCAGTGCTGTGAAGGAATTGTTTCGGAGAATTATCCCTGCTACGCCACGTGCTATTGATGATCCTGCCTCCATAGCTACAGCAACGTCAGCCCCCCTTAGTGCATGGACGTCATTTGCTCCATCGCCAACCATTGCAACAAATCTACCTTGTCTTTTTAGCTCGTTTATAATTTCCAATTTTTGTTTGGGAGAAATTCGTCCAAAAATGGTTCGATCTCGAATTGCTTCTTGAAAACCCTCCTTGTTAAGAGATGCTAATGAGGAACCCGAGATTACTCCTCCCTTGGGTGTCACCTTCAACTGTTGCAGCAATGCTTTGACACTTTCTGGGTTATCACCACTGATCACTTTTGGTTCGATGTTGAGGTCTTCCATTAATTGGAAAGCTTCATATACTTCGGGGCGTAGTACATCTGCTAGTACGATTAAGGCAAGAGGTATGACCATTGGAATGTCATCATTTGGCGTTGGAGTCTCTTTAGTTTCGGCAAAAATCACAGCACGTAGACCTTTTTTTGAAATAGTCTTATAAATCTCTTCGAAATTATGTTTACCTGGTGGGCTTGATGCGAGAAGGGTTTCTGGTGCACCTAAGATAAATTTTCGCTCGATGTCATCTTTTTTTAAAGTCATAGAACTCCAGCGACGTGTGGAATTAAAAGGGACACCTTCTATTTTCTGTGCCCCATTTGTTCTCTGGGCTACTGTTTCAGACAAGGCTTTTGAAGTACTACTTTCTGTTTCAGCTTCAAGGGCGAATGCGCCGAGCCAACTAGATTCTTTGCCTGGCTCCTCAGCCTTTTCATCAACCCAATGAATTTCTCTAACTAACAGATTGTTAGCTGTTAATGTTCCCGTTTTGTCTAAGCAAATCACATCAACATAATTAAGGGCTTCAATGGCACTTATATCTTGTATCAGAGCACCGAAGCGGGAGACACGAACAGCACCCACGGCAAGTGCGACTGTTATACCTAATAAAAGTCCTGCAGGTACGACAGTTGTTAATGTTGAGGTTGTTGCCTGCAGAGCTTCCGTAAAACCACGGTTTTCAAGATTGAATGAAATCATTAAGGCAACTGCCAAAAAAATTGATAATACTCCCAATATCCAGAGCAGACGTCTTAGTTGTAGTTGCAAAGGAGATAATCGCCGTACTAATGTTCTGACATCTCTAGTTAAGTTAAGAGCATAAGATTCAGCGCCAACTTTTTCAGTTACGTAGTAACAATTTCCTGCTACACAGAAGCTGCCTGAAAGTAAGGGGTCACCTTTTTCTTTATGGATGGTTTCTGCTTCACCAGTTAGTAAGGACTCGTCTATTTCCACCAATTCTGACGTTATTTTTCCATCAGCAATTACTTGGTCACCAGGCATCAAATGAATCAGATCTCCTTTTACTACCTCAGCAGCTGGAAGTTGTTTTTCAAAGTTGTCACGGATAACGTTTGCATGCGGAGCACTTAACGCTGTCAGGGCACGAAGTTGCCTGATTGCACGTATTTCTTGATACGTACCCACAAGAACGTTTGCAAGAACAACTAATCCAACAAAAATCGCATCTTGGAAAGCACCAACCGCAAACAGTGCGATGATTAGGCAGCTAAGAGCTATGTTGAAGAATGTGAGTAGATTGCTACGAATTACGTCAAAGTTTGAGCGTTCTTTAGTGTGATCTCTGTTAGTGAAACCATCTTTTGCAAGTTGTGATGCTTCTTGCTCCGAGAGTCCTCTAAATAGTTCTGTTTGTTCTGGCTGTATTGTCATTGTTCGAACCAACACGCTTGCTCATAGCTATTTAAAATTTGAAACCAACAAGAGTGAGGCTTATAAGCAGACCTATGAATATTAGGCAAGTGACTGTCAGGTATCCGATTGTTTTCCACATTTACTTAGTGTAGCTCTGCTTACTGCTCGCCGCTACCTAGGTTCTCGCCACTCATTCCAGTTAAAAGGTTCGATCCCTTCGTTTGTGAGTTGCCAAATTGTTGCTTCAATTTTATTGTTTTGGATATCTATGAAACCAATTGTGCCTAGTTGAGTGTCCAAATTACGTGGATAGGTTGGGGATCCTGGATTTACACAAAGAATTCCTTCGATTGTGTCAATACGTTCTACATGCGTATCTCCGTATACAACAATATCAAAATCTTTATGTCCGAAGTTCCTCACCAATGTGTTAGAGACAGTAAGATGAGGTGGGATTTCTGGAATGTATAACTCATGCATTAAACCGATTGAAAAACCTTCAAATTCAAGTTCCCAAACTTCTTGCAAGCTTGGGTGGTCAGGTTGTATAGGTCTTCCCCCTGAGCCATCTTCTCCATTCCCACGAGCTGCCCATGTAGGCGCAATTGGAGTGAATGTGTCCAGTAGTGAAACATCATGGATATCTCCCCCATGTAGGATTGCATCAACTCCGGAAAAGGCTTTGTAAACTTGAGGCCAAAGCTGGTCTCGAGCTTCAGGAATGTGTGTGTCTGAAATAAGTCCGATTCTCATTATTGGTTTTGCCCTGAATTTTTCAATTC
Organism: uncultured Dehalococcoidia bacterium; assembly: GCA_963933025.1. Lineage (GTDB taxonomy): Bacteria > Chloroflexota > Dehalococcoidia > Tepidiformales > Tepidiformaceae > JAKUNN01. The sequence goes on from CAWVTC010000002.1 coordinate 35,653, forward strand.
AAGTTAAAGTACTTGGCCCTGTTCTTCTTCAAGGCCCATCAGTGCCGCAATTTCCCCTTGATGACTAGCTATGTGATAAGTGCCTAATGCAGTGTAATGGGATAGGAGAGGTCGATTACCCAATGGACCGAAATCCATCACTTTTTCCATTATTTCTTCTGGAGCACTTGATACATAGCTTCTATATTCCTCACGTACTGCTTCTGCATATTCACGCCATGCCTCCTTATGAAATTTAAAACCTAAAGCCCATTGACGATTTAGTAGTGGGGCTTCATCTGGTAGAGGGGTTTCCACTTTATTTTCCCAGCCGCCACGTGTAAACAAAGGTTCTAAGCCTCTCATTTTTCCGAGGAGTATTACATCCTCTGTCAAAATTGCATGAGCATAGGTTGCTCCAATCGGATTAGTTAGTGAGTTGTCAAGATGTTTTTGAAAAAGTTCAGGAGGACACCTATCCATCGAGCCTTCGAGCATTTCATGAGCGATATCGTGCTGAATTATAATTAGTTCACGGGCATCCATAGGTTGCTTCTCCTTCCTCCAATAATACACATTCCAAGTGGGATGAGTTGCTTAAATTTACTTCATCAAAATTGAGATGTTTTGTGGTCCATGAATCCCGCGAACGATTTTCTTTTCGATATCCGCAGTTCGACTTGGGCCTGTCATAATTAGTGCGTTTTCGTTTATTCCAATTAGTCCATCTGCATCAGAAGGGAATTCAACTATGTTTTCTTTGTCCAGTATAATTTTTACATCTGATGCTTCCATGAGCTGTTTCATGAATGGTTCTTTTTCAACTAAAATAATACTGCCTGTTATTGCTATTGCACCTTTAGCCGTAACAGTAAAAGTGGTTTTTAGACTATCTGTTGGTTCATTCTCGATTTTAAAACCAGCTTCACCTGCTTGTTGTTCAAATAGTTGAAGAAGTGAGTCTGGCTTAAAATTTATCTCTTCTGTAGCTGGCATAGCATTAACTTCGAAGAGGGGAATTAACATATCTATGTTCCGCTGGTTTTTTATTGGCGGTATTCCTCTAGGGTCTAGAGATGTTTGCTTACGTAAGTATTTGGCTAGTTGTAGTGTTTTCTGAGCTACCCACGTTCCCATTAGTACTATTCTTGGCCTAGAAAAAATATGACTCCACATAAGCCATGTAAGGCGTTCTACTGTCTTGTCTGTGACGGCTTTGTCTGCTGCATCGGCACGTAGTGTTAGTAACATGTCATGCAAGGGAATGTTGACAGGACAGACCTCGCTGCAACGTCCGCAAAGACTTGAAGCTTCAGGAAGATCCTTATAGCGATCAGGCCATAGTAAGGGTGACAGAACGGCGCCTATAGGTCCCATATAAGGTGATCCATATGACAAGCCATTTGCTGCTGTGTACACGGGGCATGCGTTCATGCATGCCCCGCACCTGATACACAAAAGAATTTCGCGATAGCGTTCATCTTTTAGGATTTCCGATCTCCCGGCATCCACAAAAACTAAATGTCTTTCTTGATTTTTTGCCGGTGTACTAATGAAATGCGTATAGGCTGTTAGCGGTTGAGCAGTTGCGCTTGGGGCAAGAACTTGAGCTATAGCCAGAGCATCTTTTTCAGTTGCCACAACTTTTTCAATTCCAGTGACTGCGATGTGTATAGGCGGTTTGGAAAATCCGAAAGCAACATTTCCTTCGTTTTCTACTATCATGATTCTGCCGCTACTGGCA
>CAWVTC010000003.1:0-27742 GCA_963933025.1 uncultured Dehalococcoidia bacterium
AAAATCAGTTCGGTCGGCCTCTTCACTTCTCAATAATTTTTCAAGTTCCTCAACTGCTCCAACGATAATAAGTTGACGAATTGACGGAGCTTTTGCGATAGCATCGATTGTTCGTATAATTACTGGATATCCACACAAATCTGCAAATAATTTGTCACCTCCAAACCTCGTGGATTGACCAGCAGCAACTATTACGGCATCTACTAGATCTTTTTTGTTCATATTGACTCCATACGTTACAAAACAGCAATACTGGGTGATTAGTTTCACTACTAGTGTAACCCTCGTTACTATGGTAGTTACTATGATTGAAATTGAACCATTACTTTCTTCTGTTACGCGTCCTGGAAGATATACCGGGGGTGAATGGAATTCTATTACTAAATCGTGGAGTGATACTAACCACAGAATTGCTCTTGCTTATCCAGATGTGTATGACATAGGTATGTCGAATATGGGATTGGGGATACTTTATGATTTGTTAAATCAAGAGGAAGATACTTTATGTGAGCGTGTTTTTACACCTTGGCTAGATATGCAGTCTGTAATGCGGTCCCGAGGTATACCTTTGTGGAGCTTAGAGAATCGCCAGCCGATTCGAAACTTTGATATTTTTGGTTTTACTTTGCAGTATGAGCTTACATTTACAAATGTTTTAACAATGCTTGATCTTGCGCGTATTCCAATTTATTCAAGAGATCGTATTGATGATGATCCGCTTGTAATTGCAGGAGGAAGTGCTGCATTTAATCCGGAGCCGCTAGCACCATTTATTGATGCCTTTATCCTTGGGGAGGGTGAGGAGGTTATTTTAGAGATTGCTAATTTGTTGCGTGAATGGAAGAAAGCAAACACTCCTCGATACCAGAGATTAGTGGATCTGCTCTCCATCCCAGGTGTTTATGTTCCTGCTTTTTATGATGCTCGGTATGATAATGATGGTCATTTTGTTGCACTTGAGCCAACTCATCCAAATGCGAGTGAAAAGATTAAACGGCGTGTTGTTGAAGTGTTACCACCTCCATTAACTCGCCCAATTGTTCCTTTTTTACAAACAGTACATGATCGAGCTGCTGTTGAAATTCAACGTGGCTGTACACAAGGCTGTCGATTTTGCCAAGCAGGTATGATCTATAGACCTTCACGTGAGCGTAGTCCTGAAGAAGTTGTTAAGGCAACTGAGGACCTGTTGAAAAATACTGGATATGATGAACTATCGTTACTTTCGTTGAGTACGACTGATCACAGTCGAATTGTCCCGATGGTTGAAGCGTTAACAGAAAAATTTCCTGATTTAAAAATAAGTTTGCCTAGTACACGTGTTGATAGTTTCTCGGTTGACGTTGCGAATGCAGTTGCAAAAGGAAAAAAACATACACTGACATTAGCACCAGAGGCAGGTAGTCAGCGTCTTCGCAATGCAATTAATAAATTGGTGACAGAAGACGATCTTTTTGGGGCAGCAACTAATGCGTTCAGTCGTGGATGGACAAGTGTGAAGATGTATTACATGGTGGGACTTCCTTCAGAGACCATGAATGATGTTGAGGGAATTTTGGAAATGGGTCGTCGTGTAAAGGATATAGGGAGGGAGTTAATTGGTAATCGTGCAAAGGTACGTGTGAGTACAAGCAATCATGTACCGAAGCCACATGCTCCATTTCAGTGGGCAAGACAGGATACTGCTGAAGAACTTACTCCTAAGCACATATTGCTTAAAGATGGTTGTCGTAAATCAGGGATAGAATTCTCATGGAATGATCCCGCAGATTCTTTTGTGGAAGCTGTCTTAAGTCGGGGAGATCGACGTGTTGCAGAGGCTGTTTTCTATGCATGGAGGCGTGGTGCATCATTTGATGCGTGGAGTGAACATTTTTCTCCTGAATTGTGGAAGAAAGCCTTTGCTGAGGCTGAGTTAGACCCTGGATGGTTTGCGCATCGAGAATGGGATACTTTTGAACCGCTCCCGTGGGATCATATTGAAAGTGGTGTTTCCAAGGCGTATCTAAGGGGACAATGGAAAGATGTGTTTCGTGAGGAGCATAATGTTGGGGACTGTCATCATGGTTCTTGTAATGTTTGTGGAGTTCAAAATGTTCCTGTTGATGATTGCGTAAAAAAGATTAGTGAACTTGTAGCAGAACGAAAGGCTAAAAAATATTCAGATCAAGAGTTGATTAAATTGATTTGATCTTCAAGGATGGAAAATTTTTGTGGGCAATATGAGTGAGAATGCATTACTTACACGAATTCGATCTATTGCAGATGATTTTGTTTGGATTACGCATGACTTAACTCCTGACTTGATTCATTTCCAACTCGAGGGTGATGACATAGGTGATGAGGGCTGGTCTATCCATCAACATTTTTCACATGTGGTTGATATCGAAAGAGAGGTTAGCCTTCCCTTGCTAAGATGGTTGGTTTTGCCAGAAATGCTCGAGCCAGCTCCTTATAGCCGAAAGGAGTGGCTGGAGACTCGGTATGATCATCAAATTTCTTTACCTCATTTGATAATCGATCTTAATCGAATCCGAGAAGAGGAATTGGAAATTCTCGAGACAATTTCTAAAGAGGCTTGGCATGACTTGCGTACAGAATCTTCCTGGGGTCCTGTTACGTGCCAATGGGTAGCTGAATTAATATATAGACATAGCCTTGATCATTTGCAATGTATTGTGGCTATTCTCCAGGAGCGCCACTTAGATATTGCAATAAAGAAAGGTTTTAATTAGGAGCCCTAATGTTTTTTCGTTCGATACTTTCAGTTGATATAACTCTTCCAGAGGAAAAGTTGGATAGTGCCCTAGAGAGTGCTATTAAAGTTTGTCCTGATGCTATATTAATTTCTCTTACTGATGAAAAAATGAATAATTCGATTCAACGTGAAAGAGCTAAGGTTGCATTCTCATCGATTAGCAAAGCCAAGATTTACTCTATAGCTGTCCTAAACCATCCACGTACACGATTGGTACGTTCTGATTTGGATGCTATTGTTTCTGCTGATCTGAAGGCAGTTTTTTTGGCAGATGTAATTGAACCTCAAGATGTTCGTGACGTGGCTGTGTTATTGCGTGAATTTGAATTAGAACGAGGTCTTACAACCGGAATAATTAATATTTTCCCAATCATTGGTAGTGCTCGTTCTTTACTACGAGCACTCGAAATTGCTTCGGCAGCTCCACGTGTTAAGGGGCTTGTTCTTGATATTGATGCATATGCACGCGATGTGCGTGCACGTTTTGAACAGCGAGGTCCGCGTTTTGCATGGGCTCGGGGTAATGTAGTTGCGATTGCACGTTCTTTAGTTCAGCTTCCAATAATAAAAGGTCAAGATCTTGAGTTTCGTGAGTTAGCTAGTACTGGATTCGAAGGAGCTATTTTTCAAGATCCTAAGATGACTTCTCTGGTCAATGACATTTTCGAAATAACAAACACGGAGCTAGTTCAAGCTCGTGCTGAAATCTCTGCTTTTGAACAAAAGGATAAAGGTGATTTGGTTGCTCGTCTAGATGGTAGCTTTGTGGATGAGTACAAAGTACGTAAGTCTCAACAGATTATTGATCCGATTCCGCAAGATGATCTTTAAATTTATAATCCTCGGCCCATTTTCTAGCCATTTTTTCTAAAAGTGAGGGTGCCTCATGCATGGCATCTTCTTTGCTTGTGATGTCATTTGTTAATGTCCAGATATCTTTATCTTGTGAGGTTGTTTCTCCAACGAACAAAATACATGGTACTTGAAGTTTTTTGCAAAGCTTCTTGATATGCCCAGTTGTTTTTCCATTTGCAGATTGATCGTCATATCTCCCTTCTCCCGTTATTACTACATCTGCTGCTTTAAGGTATTTTTCAAATTTAATTGTGTCGGCTACAAAATTAAAACCGCTTTGTATGTCAGCACCTAGAAATGCTACGAGTCCAGCTGCTAGCCCTCCTGCACCTGCACCTCCTTCCAGTGTCGAAACATCTATTCCAAGTGATGATTGCATGACTTTCTTTAGCTGGGTTAGTCCGGCTTCAAGGAAAGGTATTTGTTCGGATGTTGCACCTTTCTGGGGTCCAAAGATTGTTGCTGCACCCATTGGCCCTAGTAGAGGATTCTTGACGTCACTTACTACTTGAAAAGATGTATTTTGTATTGTGAGTGATGGGTGCCATTTTATTTCATCTAGCTTGTATAGTTCACTAGGATTTGATGCAATGCTGTTTCCACGTTTATCAAGGAATTGGGCACCTAAAGTATTAGCCATGCCAATTCCTCCATCTGTACTTGCACTTCCACCAACGCCGATAACTATCTTTTCATATTGTTCTTTGAGGGCAGCGGTAATCAGATCACCAACCCCTGCTGATGTTGCAGTGATAGGGTTCCTTTCATGTGGTGAAATAAGTGCAATTCCGTTAGCCTGAGCCGCCTCTATCAAAGCAATGCTTTTCTCATTAAGTCCTAAATAGTTCGCGTTAATTACATTGCCTGCTGCATTGTGTACCTGTACTTGATGTAAGGTTGAGGATACGTGCGTATTCACTATATCCAGAAACCCTGGACCTCCATCTGACATTGGGAGAGTATTAATTTCCCATTCGGGATGAGTCCTCTGGATACCACGTTTGATTGCAGTTGAAACTTCTCGAGCTGTAAGGCTTTCTTTAAATTCTTGTGGTGCTACGAGTACCCGCATCTAGAAACTAAACAACTCAAATTCAGCCAGAACAGCGAGAAGAATTATAGCAATTACATATCCAAATGCTATTTTTCGAAGAAAGTTTACTGCTTTTGTGGCTCTTTCTGACTTAAATTTAACTGAAGCTACTATTAGAACAATTGCTATAACTACTAGGATAAGAAGTAGAGACTTACTACCCATTGTTAATTATCAATCTCAATTTCTCGGTGAGAAAAACACCACCCGTTAGAAGTTTTGATTAGCTCGTCACGGTATTTCCCCGTTATGAGGATTTTTCCAACGCTAGGTTGTACTAATTGTAAATAACAGCTTCCTTTTACATTTCCAGCTTCTTCATTAATAACAATATTTCCCACCCAGTGCCGATTTGAATCAACTGGTTTTTCCGCATACTCACGAATTTCTGATAATCCAGTAAAAGTCCCCATTGGTGTTGCAAAAATAGCGTTGTCTGAAAAACAAGCTAGCCAGCCTTCTACGTCTCCTGAGTCACGAGTTTGGCAATATTTTCCATATAACTCGTGAATATCTAATCTATCTTCGGTTGAAAGGGTCATCCTTAACTCTCTTTTTTCTTATGGTACTTGTTTCATGTGAGCTTTGTCTTTTGTTCGTATTTCGAAGAATCCCGCTTAGCTATTTTGTTTCTTTGCGAAATGCGTAAAGGGTACGGCCCTTGGCACATAATGCCCCATTGTCATCCTTAATATTAACTTCGATCATTGCTAACATCTTCCCTCTTTTTATCACTGTTGCCTCGGCATAAATGGTTGGGCTAAGTGCCGGGCGCAAATATGTGATATTGAGGTCTGCTGTACCTGCGGGTTGATAATCATCTAGGTCTCTTGGTTGTTCATTAAAAAGTGCTGCAATGGTTGCGATATCTACAAGTGCAGCCATTACTCCACCATGAACCCCCCCCGCTACTCCTCCGCGAGTCGTAGCACTGGCTTTTAGTGAACAAACTGCAAAATCCTTCGATCTATTTTCTATTTTGATGCCTAAAGCTTTATGTAAAGGAATATGTTCAAAATACTGATTTGTCAATTGTGGTATTTCTTCAGCCATGCTGTACCTTTGATAAAGAGGACTTATGCCTCCGTTACTCCCAAGTAGCAGCGTTCGGGCGTGGACCATCTTTGGGTGCCGTTCCGTAATCATTAAAAGGACCATCACGCCAATCTAACGCAGCTTTTAATCCTTTTTCACGAGCGATTTTCCCAAATTCTCCGCCTCCAGGTCGAACTGCAGATAGCGCTTGAATATCTGCACCTGCTGCCAATGCCGTTCTAATACCCATGATCTCGTATGTACGGTTTACTTGTCGTTTTGTCATTGTGAGCATAGGTCCATCAATATTTGCGATTCGTTCTGCAAATTTTTCAGTTGTCTCACATAGTTTATCTACTGGCACTGCCCTGTTTGCCCAACCAACTTCTACAGCCTCTAAACCGGTTAGACTATCCCCCGTATAGAGTAGTTCTCTTACTTTTTTCTGATGCATCTGCCAAGGGTGATAAAGAATGTCAACGCTTGTCATGGCCCGCACTGGCGGATATCCAATGATGGCATCCTCAGCGATAAACATGAGGTCACACATTGTTGCCAGTTCTGTACCTCCTGCAAGACAATATCCGTGTACCTGTGAAATTACAGGCTTAGTTAATTCCCAAATTTGCCAATAACCACTAAGCAAATGCTGGGGCCATTGACCCTGCCCAGGATGTATTGGCCCTACATTCGGTAGGCCACTACGCCGATCTACATAATCCCTTTCATCCTCTACTTGCGATATACCAGAAAGGTCATACCCTGCACTGAAAGCACGTCCAGAACCCCGAATAATAATTACTTTGACGTCGTCATCATCTTCAAAGCTTTTAAGAGCATCGAAAACCTCTGCACGTAGGTTATGGCTAAGTGCATTCATTTTTTCAGGGCGGTTTAGTTGAATGATTGCATGGCGGTTCTTTTTTTCAGTTAATATGTCGGCATATTGAGTCATATTTGAATCCTACACTGTTTATTAAGATGTTTCTTTTTTAGTCTTGCCAGTTACAAACAAGGTTAATCAGTGTTCTGACAGCTTGGCCACTAGCACCTTTTGTAACCCAATCTTTTGTTTTAGATGCCATGTCAACACCGGCTATATCCAGATGAACCCACGGAGTGTCACCGACAAAATTTTCTAAAAATTTTGCAGCAGTGATGCTTCCTGCTGGGCGTCCACCTACATTTTTTATATCGCTAACATCACTTTTAATTTGTTCTCCATATTCTTCAAACATTGGCAATTCCCAGACACGTTCCCCAGCCTGTTCAGCTGCTTCTGAAATTTTTGCAATTAGATCACTATTGTTTCCCATCATGCCATAACACTGATCCCCGAGAGCTATACTTATTGCGCCCGTGAGCGTTGCGATATCCACGATGTTGCGTGCACCTAATTCCTTCGCGTAGCAAATGCCATCAGCAAGTACAAGTCGACCCTCTGCATCAGTATTGAGGATTTCTATAGTCGTTCCATCCATTGCAGTTACAACATCACCTGGTTTTGTGGCATTACCTCCTGGCATATTTTCTGTACAAGGTGCTATGGCGGTTATGTTAATTTTTGGTGCAATAGTTGCTATTGCTTCCATGGCCGCCAGTACGGATGCCGCACCTGTCATATCTGCTTTCATTGCTTCCATTCCAGGTGCAGGTTTGATGCTGATACCGCCCGTATCAAAGGTTATTCCTTTCCCGACAAGGGCTAAATCGAATCCAGTTTCACTATCTTTTCCTCGATAAGTTAAGCGAATAAGTTTTGGTGGTTGTACGCTTCCTGCGGCTACAGATAGCAATGATCCCATACCTTTTGCTTCCATATCTTCACGCTCTAAAACCTCCATTTCGATATTTTTAGATTCTGCAATTTTTTGTGCTCGTTCTACTAAATCTGATGGAGTTAAATGGTTCGCTGGCTCGTTAGCTAGGTCCCGAGCTAGATTCGTTGCTTGGGCGAGAACCAACCCTTTTGTAGCGGCCCGTTCAATATTTTTAATTTTTGTAGCATCTTGCTCAACAATTGTTAAACGTGTAATTGAGTGGTCATCTTCTTGTTTGGTCGTTTTATGACGTTCGAATCGATAATTTCCTAAAACAGCTCCTTCGATAAAAGCCTGAACGGATTCTTGTAGTGGAAGATTTGCGGTACCAATACCATGTGCAATTGTGGCAATGTGGTGTACTCCTGGTCCCTGACATGCACGAATTAGATTTGCGCCTAAATTCCGAAGTTTTTTTATGCTGAAATCAGCTTCTTTACCTAAGCCCGCTACTACTACTCGGGGTGTAGGAATTTTTCCGAAGCTATGGAGTTTTGTGATTTCTCCTGTTTTTCCTTGTAAGTCACCGATTGAAATTATTTTAGCAATGCTATTGTCGAGTGCTTGATCTACCGATCCAGTTGCTCCTCCAGGCTTATCCACGTTCTCGAATAAGTTCACGATGATAAGGTCAGCATCAAATTCTGCGATGTTTCCATTTACTACTTCGATTTCCATTGGTTCAATCCTTTGTGAGATGTGTTAGTTTTTAGATTGTTAAGTATCATGTATTTTCTTACCTAGAAACGAACTTTATCAAAAAATGGATATAAAGCCTTCTTTTAAAAATATATTTTCTCTCTCGTGGAATCTTACTCAACGTTTTGGTCTACACGAGGCAATCGTTGTTGTTGTTGCGTTTGTTATCTACTTCTATATTCGTGGTGCAGTAGTTGATCGTGCTGGAGAGGCTTTTGTAAATGCAATTGACATTATTAATATTGAACAGAATTTAGGGTTTTACTGGGAACTACAAATGCAATCTTGGATTTTGGATTCCTTTTGGGCTATTAAGATCATGAATTGGATCTATTTTTGGGGACATATGCCTCTAGTTGGAATAGCCGCAATTTATTTGTGGATCTGGCATCGTACATCTTATGGCTTGATTCGTAATGCTTTTCTTATCTCTGGGGCTATTGGTGTACTGATTTATGCTACCTACCCTGTTTCCCCACCAAGACTTATTCCTTTTGCTGGTTTTATTGATACCATGGCTGTGTTTGATCGCTTTGGTTATCAGGCCCAAGAAACACAAGCTTTCGTGAATCCGTTCGCAGCTGTTCCTAGCTTACATTTTGGTTGGTCAATGCTCATAGGCGTTGTTGTTGCATGGGTTGGACGTAAGCACAGATTACTGCTGCTACTTGGGATTATTTGGCCTATTGCCATGTTTTTTGCTGTCGTAGTCACTGGAAACCATTTTATTCTTGATGCTGTAGCAGGGGCAGTTGTTTGTGTTGTTGGTATAGGTTTGGCGGTGTTTGTTTACTCGATACAGCCATATATCAAACAGCTATTGCTTAACGTATGGCTGTATTTCAAAAGGCATATTACTGTTTGATCATTTCCGTTATCCGTTTTAGCCGCTAATCTAAGGAGCCAAACTAAAAGGAAAAGCTATGCAAGACCCACAAACCATTATCGAAAAGATATGGAATAACCATTTAGTTCATCGTGCTGATGGGCAATCTGATTTACTGTACATAGATTTACATCTTGTGCATGAAGTTACGTCACCTCAAGCGTTCGAATCCTTGACACTTTCAGGACGTAAAGTTCGACGACCTGAACTTACAATTGCGACGGTGGATCATAATGTTCCTACTATGGGACGGAATCAACCTTGGGAGGATCCGCTTTCAATACAGCAGGTGGAAACCTTGCGTCAAAACTGTAAAGAATTTGGCATTCCTCTTTTTGATGTGGATGATCCTCGACAAGGCATAGTACATGTGATTGGTCCCGAACAAGGGCTTACTCAACCTGGCTTAACTATTGTTTGTGGTGATAGCCATACATCTACGCATGGTGCACTGGGTGCACTTGCTTTTGGGATTGGGACCTCTGAGGTTGAACATGTTCTTGCTACGCAAACTCTTCCGCAAAATCCACAGAAGACAATGGCTGTTGAAGTTACAGGTCAACTATTGCCAGGTGTTGGGGCTAAGGATGTAATTTTGAATATAATTAATGTCCTTGGTGTTGGTGGTGGAGCTGGATATATTATGGAATACCAAGGTGAAGTATTTCGAAACCTTTCGATGGCTGGACGAATGACAGTTTGTAATATGACAATCGAAGCAGGTGCCAGGGCTGGCTTGATTGCTCCTGATGATGTTACCTTCGATTTTCTTGAGGGAAGGCCTTATGTTCCAAAAGGATCTGCATGGGAGAAAGCTCTTGATAATTGGCGTTCTCTTTCTACTGATCTAGATGCTCATTTTGACCAAACGATTTTGCTTCGGGGTGAAGATATTGAGCCTTGCGTAACTTGGGGTACAAACCCAGCCCAAAGTGTTCCTGTAAGTGGGAGTATTCCAGATCCCTTTCAGGCAGAGACACTTGCTGAGCGTGAACAAATTGAACGTTCACTTGCTTATATGGATTTAATGCCTGGAACAGAAATGCAGGATATTCCTTTAGATCGAGTTTTTATCGGATCCTGTACTAACTCGAGATTAGAGGATCTGAGGGATGCTGCTGAAATTATTCAAGGAAGAACTATTGCAAAGAGTGTACAAGCAATGGTTGTTCCTGGTTCAGGCCTTATTAAAAATCAGGCTGAAGAAGAAGGTTTAGACAAGATATTTATTGATGCAGGATTTGAATGGCGTGATGCTGGTTGTTCAATGTGTTTAGGGATGAATCCAGACATTTTGTTTCCAGGGGAACGATGTGCTTCGACTTCTAATCGTAATTTTGAGGGCCGTCAGGGACCAGGTGGCCGTACTCATCTTGTTAGTCCACCTATGGCAGCGGCTGCAGCTATCGCTGGGCATTTTGTGGATATTCGAAATTGGTAAGAAGATGATTTTAAACAAAAGGAAGTGTGATGCGACAATTTAATACTACTGTAGGGAATTGCCTACCCTTGAATCGTGCTGATATTGATACTGATCAAATTATTCCTGCAAAATATCTTAAGCGAATTGAGAGGACTGGCTTCGGTGAATTTCTTTTTGACACTTGGCGAAAGGATGCTGATTTCATCCTTAATGATTCACGGTATGCGTCGGCTCCTATTCTTCTTGCAGGACCTAATTTTGGATGTGGTTCTTCCCGTGAGCATGCCCCATGGGCTTTAGAAGATCATGGATTCCGCGTGCTTATTGCCCCGTCTTTCGCTGATATTTTCCGAAATAATTGTGCGAAAATTGGTTTATTAACGGTAGTGCTTTCGCAAGAAGACATCGATTATCTTGTTGCACGGTCAGAAGAGCTACCACAAAGCGAGATTGTTGTTAATCTGAGTGAGCAAACTATTGTAACTGTTGATGGAAGTTTTGTTCGTCACTTTGATGTTGATCCGACATTAAAAACTAATTTTCTTGGAGGACTTGATCCGATAGACCTTACTATGGAGCTCGACGACAACATCACAGCTTTCGAAGAAAAACGTTCGGAACTATTACCTGAAACATTAGGTTAAATTATGTGTGAAACTTCTAAAAATAAACGTCCATCTTTGGCAGATGCCCGTGCCAATTGGCGTAAAAGTGATGATCCATTTATTGGAAAGATGATTCAGGTATTAGGTAATACTTTGATCAAGCTGAGAAATAGGAGTGACTGTTGCGGTCATGAAGGGCAAGTCGGTTGTTGACTTGCAGATTAGTGCTCCGTGGGAGCACTAGATTTTAAACTTCTTATGAAATGTGTTATCCGAATTTAAAACTCAAGATAGAAACTACTAATCTTCCTCAAGGGTTGCCCTCTTGTATATATGAGTTCCCTGATCCTATGCACTTTCCTGCTGAAGGCCTTATAGCATCTGGTGGAGATCTTGATCCCTCAACTATTGTTGAAGCTTATCGACGAGGGTTATTCCCCTGGCCGCATGAAGGCGTAGATACTTTATGGTGGTCACCGGATCCTCGAGCAGTATTACTTGAGGGAGGGCTTCATATTTCACGTAGATTTGCTCGTATGCTTAGGCAACACCGATTCAAGATCACAGTTGATGCTGCCTTTGAGAGAGTAATTAATTCTTGTGCGAGTCGATCTGATGGGACATGGATTACCGCCGGAATTATTAATGCTTATATAAGGTTGCATCAGCTTGGCTGGGCACATTCAATAGAAGTTTGGTCACTTGAAAATGACTTAATTGGTGGTTTGTACGGATTAAGAGTGGGTTCTCTTTTTGGCGCAGAATCTATGTTTCATCGCAGTAATAATGCTTCAAAAGTGGCATTAGTAGCACTTACGCAATATGCTCGTCATTCAGGCATCAAACTTATCGATGTGCAGATTCAGAACACTCATCTTAGGTCTATGGGAATTTGCGAAATTTCCAGAAGAAGCTATTGTGAACTTGTTCATCGATTTACTGATGGAATTGAATAGGTTTTTGGTTAAAAGGAGCGTTATTTTTAAATATGTCGGTTTTTAATATTGTGCTTGCCCCTGGTGATGGTATCGGCCCTGAAGTTTGTGAAGAAGCGATGAAGGTTCTTCATGCAATTGAGCATTTATACAATCATCAATTTAAAATGAATGAAGTTCTCGTTGGTGGTGCTTCTATTGACAAAAATGGCTCTGCTCTTACAGGTGAGGTGCTCGCAGAGGCGAACTCTTCCAGTGCAGTTCTTTTCGGTGCTGTTGGTGGTCCTAAATGGGATGATCCGCGTGCCTCAGTTCGGCCGGAGCAGGCAATTCTTGGTTTGAGAAAGGGACTTGGGCTTTTCGCTAATTTACGGCCAGTTCGTGTAAATCCTATTATGTTTGAAGACAGTGCTCTTAAGCGTGAAGTTTTAGAGGGGACTGATCTACTTGTTGTTCGTGAGCTTACCGGTGGTGTGTATTTTGGGCGTCCCCAAAAGCGTTGGACAAATTCAAGGGGTCGGCAAGCAGTTGATACAGTGAGATATAGTGAGAAAGAATTTGAACGTATTCTACGTGTTGGATTTGATTTAGCACGCTCCCGACGAGGAAAAATTACGAGCGTTGACAAAGCAAATATTTTAGAAACAAGTCGTTTATGGAGGGAAATCGCTATCGAGGTTGCGGAGGATTATCCTGATGTGGAGGTTGAACATCTCCTCGTAGATGCCTGCGCGATGCATCTGATACGTCGCCCCGCAGATTTTGATGTGATTGTTACTGAGAATCTATTCGGTGATATTTTGACGGATGAGGCTTCTATGCTTGCAGGTTCAATGGGTATGTTGCCTTCTGCAAGTCTTGGGAAACGTAGAAAAGATGGGACAGGGTTAGGTCTGTATGAACCGATTCACGGGACTGCACCAGATATTGTGGGCCAAGGTTTGGCTAATCCATTAGCGATGATTCTGAGTGTTGCATTAATGATGCGCTATTCTTTTGGACTTGAAAATGAGGCAGTGGCTATAGAATTAGCAGTTGAAAAAGTTATTGCGGATGGTTATCGCACACAAGATATAGCTGGTGGGGCAGAATCTGAAACTGTGTCCACTAGTCGTATGGGAACACTTGTAAAGGAGATCGTAGCAAAAACGTAAAAAGTTAACTAAAAAGTGTAAAATCTGTCAGAAGCTTTAATTTAACAGACGAAATCTTCCAATAATGGAAGGGGGAACTAATGACAAATCCTAGTCCAGAAATTTCTTTTGGTCTTGAAGGTATCAATATCGCAAATACGAATTTGTGTCGTATTGATGGGGTGGCAGGAGAACTTATTTATGCAGGATACAATATTTATGATCTTGCCGAGAATGCTACATTTGAAGAAGTTGCTTACTTACTTTGGAATCTTAATCTTCCCGATGTGAAACAATTAGATCAACTAAAAACAGTGTTCCAAGAAGAACGTTCTCTTAGTGATTTAAACCGACACTTGATCCGTGAACTTGTAAATGGAAAGTCACGTCCAATGAGGGCATTGGAAATTTGTGTAATTGCTCTTGGTGCACTTGACCCAAAATCAAGCGATTTTTCTTCACAGAATTTGCAGGTAATTGCGACTCGTTTGGCTGCACGTATGCCAACTGTTATTGCTGCCTTCCATCGTGCTCGACAAGGGTTGGATTATGTAGAAGCACGTGATGATCTTCCGCACGCAGCTAATTTTCTTTGGATGTTGCTCGGGAAAGAACCTTCTGCACTTGAGGCTCGTGTGTTTGATGTTGCTATGACTTTGCATGCCGAGCATGAGATGAATGCTTCCACATTTTCAGCAATAGTTACTGCCTCGACTCAAAGTGATATGTATTCCGCTATTGCGTCTGCGATAGGTACTTTGAAAGGTCCCCTTCATGGAGGTGCGAATACTGCAGTATTCGAATTGTTATCAAAAATTGGTGATGAGACCCAGATAAAGCCATACGTTGATGCTTTACTTGATCGCAAAGAGCGGGTTATGGGTATCGGACATCGGATTTATCGTACAACTGATCCACGCGCAGTTATTCTCGAGGCATTGGGTGAACAAATTGCTGAACAATCAGATGAACGATTCCATTTCGATTTGTCTAGAAAATTGCGTGATTATTTGGCTGAACGTTTAGCTGGTCGTCCTTTATATCCCAACGTCGACTTTTTTAGCGCGTCTGTTTATAACATGCTTGGTATTCCTTCTGATTTATACACAGCGATATTTGCTATGGCACGTTCAGTTGGCTGGACAGCACACTTGATAGAACAATATGCAAACAATCGACTGGTTAGACCTAATGCTGTTTATGTTGGCGAGGAAAGTAAGAAGTTTACTCCGCTGGATCAGCGCTAGTTGATTCTCTGGATTGTTCCATTTCTGTGTAGCCTATATCACCCTCTCTTGAACGTTCCTCCTCGGTGATTGCTTCGTTTTCCTCGCGTTCCTCACGTTCTTCGGAGGTTTCTCCTATTAATTTGCCATGTTCGTCGGTTTCAAAGTCGACAAATTGTAATTTATCGATTTGTGCATACATGGAGCCACCAAGGAAAGCTAAAGGTTTCAGGTTGTCATCTTTAAGTAACCAGTTTTCTGCATAAGCATCTTCGACTGCTTGAACTTGAAGTACCTCACCAACAAATAAGGAATGATCTCCTATTGGTATTACGTCACGTAGCCCACATTCAATCCAGGCCAAGCAATCTTCTAAAAGTGGGGCCTCGATCTTTAGTGATTTAAAGGTTTCTAATTGTCCTGCTTCTATTTTGTTCTCATCTTTGCCGCTATAGCTTCCTAAATAGGCTGTTTGTTTTAATAACTGTGGTCCGGGTATGTTGAGTGCAAATTCTTCACTGAACCGTATCATGTCTGCAGTATGTCTTCCCGGATGTATGACGCAACCAACGTATGGTGGTTCCATGGATAGTGGTGCTGCCCAAGCTATTGGCGCTGCATTTGCTTCGCCCCTCCAGCTAGTTGTGGCAATTACTACTGCTCCTGGGTTTAGCAGTCGTCGTGCATCTGTTGGGTGGTAAAGGTGTCTGTTCATTCCGGATATTCCATATTAGCATTATGTTCCGGTTTCCAATCTTAGGGCTAACCACTCTGGCAGGTTTTGGGCTCGAATGTTTTGTTGGGTTTCTTTAAGATCATATGTAACGCGACGAAATTCTGTCTCACCAGTATTGAGATCTATAAGGGCATAGGAGGCACGTGGGTCTTTGTCTCGTGGTTGTCCCACGCTGCCTGGGTTAATGCATATTTTGGAGCCGATCGGCTTAATAATTTCCTTTTCTTTTGAAGGTTGAATGATAGAGATTGTTCCTTGCTTCCCGAGGCTAATAACCATTGGGAGGTGTGTGTGTCCAACAGCACTAAAATGTGTAGTTTGCTTAGAGAAATGAGCTGAGATTACGTTTTTTTTTATCAAATATTCCGACAAAGGTGCTCTTAATGAACCATGAGTGGCTACCCAGTTAGCCTGCTTATGGATTTTGGGTAATTTTTTCAACCATTCAAAATGTTTGTTTTCAATTTGTGATGCTGTCCATTCTATGGCTTGTTTAGCGATTGGGTTAAAGTTTTCAGTTCCGATAATTCCAACGCATGCTGCATCATGGTTGCCCAATATACAAGTAGCTTGAACTTCTCTTAATCGTTGCAAAACTCCATTCGGATCTGGCCCATAGCCAACTGTATCTCCAAAATTCCATATATCTGTAATATTAAATTGTTTGAGGTCTTCTAAAACTGCATTTAGTGCGACTAGGTTAGAATGTATATCCGAGACAAATGCAACCCTTCTCATCTGTTAAGTCTATAGTGAAGGGGGTTTTTTTTCTTAGTTACGAAAATGTGGTTTTGGTTCGTGATCTTATGATAAAAAGAGTGACTAGCAGTGAAGATGAAACCCGTTCATTCGGTGAAACTTTAGGAAGTCTATTAAAAGCTGGTGATGTTGTCTTGTTAAGTGGTGAACTGGGCGTCGGGAAAACTCGTCTTGCTCAGGGGATTGCAAAAGGTTTGGGTTGCTTGGCAAATGTTACTAGTCCAACCTTTGTTTTAATTAACGAATACCCTGGGGACGTTACTTTTTTCCATGCTGATCTTTATCGGCTTGAGAAAGCAGATCTTGGTGAAATTGGTCTTTGGGATAGTACAGAACAGGGAGTTCTTGTTGTTGAGTGGCCTGAGCGTGCTGGGGATTCCTTTCCTGAAAGTGCAATAGGATTGGCTTTGAGTTTTGGTTTACGTGACAATGAGAGAGTTGTTGAGTTCTCCGCTACTGGTGAGCGAGGACAGTCGATTCTAGCTTCTGGTGGTTTCAAATGAGTCATGCAATTCTTGGTATTGATGCTGTTTCAGAAGTTTGTTCTGTTGGCTTGTATACCAGTGCTCAAGAATTGAATGTTTATACAAGTGAATCTCACTCTTCCAATCGTTCAGTATTGGAATTGGTTGAACGTGTTCTTGATGAGGATAGGATCCTTGATGTAATTGTTGTGATTTCAGGACCGGGAACATATTCAGGTTTGCGGATAGGTATCTCTAGTACCTATGGGCTTGCACTAGGCCTTAATTGTCCAACTGCTGCGGTAACTACATTTGAGGCGATTACTGAAGTGGTACGGGGGAAATTTGAAAGAGCCATCTTAGTTCATCCTTTAGGTCGAAAGAATTTTGCGGTTCAAAAATTAAAAGATCAACAATTGGAAGGTACAGTTGAAATTGTGAGATCTGAAGCATTATATAAGTTTCAGGATGAAGGGCATCTGTTAGTTGGTGAAGGTTGCTCAGTGTTTGGTGGGTATGCAGTAGATGCAAAAGATCGTTTGCGGGCTGTACTACAAAACTTCGATGTCTCCCGAGCATCACATACAGATGTTGAAGCTTGGTATCTCACCGAACCAAAGATAACTAGCCCTAAAATTCCTTTTCCAACTGGCGCACAGCGTCCTTTAGCGCCACGATAGAGTCGTATGGAAAAAACTTTGGTTCTTATTAAGCCAGATGCAATGCAGCGTGGTTTCGCTGGTGAAATTTTGATAAGGCTAGAAAAACGTGGATTACGTATTGTTGCTATGAAGCTTATCCAAATCGGCGATGAGTTGGCGAGACAACACTACTCCGAGCATGAAGGAAAACCCTTTTATGCCGGATTAATAGATTACATAACCAGTTCACCGGTGGTAGCAGTGGTTTTTGAAGGAACTAATGCTGTGTTAGCTGTGAGAGCAACTGTAGGGTCGACTAATCCTGTAGAGGCGGCAGTAGGTTCTATTCGAGGTGATCTTGGCCTTGAGATGGGGCGTAACCTTGTTCATGCAAGTGATAGTGTGGAGAGTGGGATTAGGGAAAGTAGTATTTTTTTTGAGGAAAATGAAATATATGCATGGACACGCTCAATTGATACATGGGTATTTGAATAAAATGTTTGTCTTTGGCTTAGTTTTCTTTTAAGTTTGACTCCTGTGCTTTACAGTAAGATTTTTTCTGGAGGACCGTTATGCGCGTGAATAATGTCAAGATGAAGTGGGGGAAGGGGGAGCCTGCATTTGGTGCATGGCTTGCAATACCATCTTCTTTTTCTGCTGAGATAATGGCTAATCAAGGCTACGATTATATTTGTATTGATATGCAACATGGAATGATAGACTATCAAACCGCTGTTACGATGCTGCAGGCAATAAGCACAACTGATGCAACTCCATTTGTTCGTGTTCCGTGGAATGAGCCAGGTATCATTATGAAGATGCTTGATGCTGGTGCGATGGGTGTTGTTATTCCGATGGTGAATACTGTTGAGGAAGCTAAAGCTGCAGTTGGAGCATGTCGTTATGCGCCAGAAGGGTATCGTTCGTTTGGACCAGTTAGGGCTTCAATATATGCTGGGTCGGATTATTTTAAACACTCCAATGATGAAGTTGCCTGCATACCCATGATTGAAACAACGACAGCTCTTGAGAATCTTGACGATATTCTGGAAGTTCCAGGCATAAATGCTGTTTATGTAGGTCCTGCTGACCTGAGTATTACCCTTGGCCAATCTCCAGCTATGGACAATGATGGTGCTTTTGAAGAGGCTAGGCTAAGTATTGCAGCAGCATGTGCACGTCATAATGTTGTGGCTGGTATTCATGCCAATGCTGGCCTTGCTCAAAAGCACCAAGATGCAGGATTTCAGATGGTTACAATTTCTAGTGATCAAGGAGCGATGGCTTCATCTGCTCGTCAAGATATAAAAGTTGTGTATGGGTCTACCAGAGAAGGTGGTAATCCTTCCTATCGCTGAAAAACATTGTGTCAATGAAGTGGATTATTGAGGGAACACTCGCTATTAGCCCACGGCCGGGTTATTCCCCTGGCCTTGAAATGAATGTTTCTGCTCGTGTGGTTGATCTTTGGATAGAGTCCTTAAAAGAGAGGGGAATTCGTTCAATTATATGCTTGTTGGGTGAAGATCAATTGCCACTTTATCGTTCTGCTCTTACTGATGGCTTAATTGGTTATTACATAGAAAAGGGATTTTATGTTGAGCATATACCGACCAATGATGGGTTGACAAAGCCTTATACCCTTCAGCAATTGGATGAAGCTTGGGCTGCTTTCCGTAGGCTTCCTTTACCAGTTCTTGTTCATTGTAGTGCGGGTCATGATCGTACTGGACGTGTAGTTAAAGTTATTTTGGAGAGACTTTCTGAGATTGAAAACTAGTAGGTTTTCAGTAAAACCGTGCTTACTTTAATTGTCTCTGCTACGTAGAATTTTAAGCATTAAGGACTCAAGGTTTTCAGGGGTAGGATCTTCGATCAATGCATTTTCCACCCACTGTTTGGCTTCGGAACTTGAGTAGCCTAATGAAAGGACGGCAGCTTCTGCATCTTTTGCCAGTCGTTGTTGTTCTAATGATGTTAGATCTATGGGCTGGCCTTGATCGCTATCTTGCATTAATGCTTCAGTAAGAACCTTTCCTTTTAGTGAAGCAATGATTTTATCAGCTGCCCTTCTCCCGATTCCAGGAAGACTAATTAAGATATCTCGATTTTCCTGCTCGATTGCTCTGGCCATTGAACTTACGGAAATGGTTAGTGCTCTAGCTGCCTTTGTGGGACCTAAGCCTTCAACACTCATTAATTTTCGGAAAAATACTCTCTCTCCTCGTCTGATAAAACCGATTAAAATAGGAATCGGTGCGTTGGTAGTTGCATGATAAATTATATGGAGCCCCAAGCTTGGTTCATTGTCGTTTTCATCTTCATCTACTATTGCTTGAATTTCTGGCCAAAGCACTGCTGGTACTAAAACTTGGTATCGTACTCCCGCGACTTCAATTTCAACTGTGAGGTTTGCAATATCGAGGTGTGCGATTGTGCCAGAAAGATGCGTAATCATAATAGATCCTATTATAACGATAGCGTAGTACTCTTACTTGTGTGCCGGAATTACCAGAAGTAGAAACAATTTGCCGGGGTCTTTCCTCATTAATTATAGGTGAAGTTATTGAGGATGTTTGTGTTGATCCAAACACCTTGGGCCTGTTAGTTAAAGGTTCATCTCTTGCTGATTTGAAACATGTTTTTACTGGAAGTAGTATTTCTCGATTAGAACGTCGTGGAAAGTACTTAATCTTTTCTTTGGACAATGGATTTTTTTGGATTGCACATCTTCGGATGACTGGACAAATTGTCTGGACTGCTTCTGCTGATCCCCCATTGCCTTACCAACGTGCGGTGCTCTCGTTGAAAAGTGGATTTGATTTACGCTGGGCAGATTTACGAAAATTCGGAACATGGCAAATAACCAAAGATTTGTCGGAGCTTGATAAAAAACTTGGACCAGAGCCACTAGATAAAAACTTCACCGTAAGTTATCTACGTCATTTGGTTGAAAATCGGGTAACTCCAATTAAGTCGTTATTATTAGATCAGCGTTATATCGCAGGATTAGGCAATATTTATGTTGATGAATCCCTGTACCAAGCTCGTATACGTCCAGATACACCCTCAGGACAACTCTCTAGACAGGCTATAGGCAGGCTTCACAAGGCTTGTTGTTCGGTGATAGAACTTGCGATTGAGCATGGAGGCGCTTCCTTTAGTGATTATGTAGATGCGCATGGACATACAGGGAAAGCACATATGTATGTACAAGTTTTTCGACGGGAAGGTAAAAATTGTTATCAATGCGGAACAGTTATTAAAAAGATTCGCCTCGCAGGTAGAGGTACTCATTTCTGTTCTTTTTGTCAGCGCGCGCCTCGTCGTCATGTTTCGTAGAATAAAGTCATGACCGATCAAGATGTCTTCCCGTTTGGTTTAACTGAAGAGTCATTTCTGCATTTGTGGCATAGTTCCCTGCTGCCTAGGCCGCAGATTATCGCAGACTTAATTTTGAAGTCGTTTCCTTTTGCTATTCCACAGGATAGGCCTGCTTTAGTGAGTTTACTTGTTGCCCAGTTGATTGAAGCGAGCTTAAGACTTGTTGCGGTTGAAAATGCGCTAACCGATAGAACAAAAAGCGTGGCTCATAATTTGACTGAGCCACTACCTGATTTAACTGCTTGGAATGTGTTCGTTGAGACTGTACGGATTCTTCAGCCTATCCAATTGCTCCATCGTCTTAATATTGGAGAAGAGGCTTTGGTGAGTGCTGAATTGCTATGTTCTCAAAGTGACCTTAGCTTTCTTAGTGAATTGATTTCTGTCGCAGGCTCCAAGGAGGTAGTGTTTGTTCCTCAAAAAGAAAATATAAATGTTATTTTTTCCCTGGGTAATAATGCAATTTCTGTTAGTACTGATGAACTTGAAATTGTGGCTCTAGCGGATCTCACAGCAGATTTATGCTCTATAGCCAAAGGGTTTCTTATCGCATATGTAGAAGCTCGGGCGAACATTCATCATGTTGAACAAGAGGATGCTTAATGATGAAACCAGTTTTCATATCAGGATCTAGCGATGACATAACTGATGTACCAGGCTTGAAGGTAGGTCATTGGACAGATTTGGATGCTGTGACGGGGTGTACGGTAATCCTTTGTGAGCAAGGGCCTCTTGCGGCTGTAGATGTACGTGGAGGTGCTCCTGCTACACATGAACTCGGTGCCTTATCTGCTTCATCTCTAATTCAGCGGTGTCATGCGATCCTTTTTACGGGTGGTTCTGCCTTTGGACTTGAATCGGCTAGTGGTGCTGCACAGTTTTTAAGTGAGCATGAAATTGGATTTGAGACACGTGTTCGGCATGTACCGATAATTCCTTCAGCAGCTATCTTTGATCTTGGTATTGGTTCTAATGATGTTTCTCCTGGTGTTTTGGAGGGCTATAAAGCAGCGCAAGTAGCGAGTAGTGGTTTTCTAGAGCAAGGTTCTGTTGGCGCTGGTACTGGTGCCACAATCGCTAAATTTGCTGGTCCTGAACGTAGCTTAAAAGGTGGGGTAGGTTCAGCGAGCCTGATTGGCCCTAATGGGATAGTAGTGGCTTGTCTCGTAGTAACGAACGCGCTTGGGAGTATCTACGATTCTTCAACTGGGGAAATTATTGCAGCACCTCGAAATGCTGATGGCCGATACCTTTCACTTGAAGACGCATTGTCTATAAATAGTAATTTTGTTGAAGACAGTCGCCAGAATACAACATTGGTCTGTGTTGCTACGAATGCATCCCTCTCTCATATGCAGGTACAGCGATTAACAGTACATGCGCATGATGGTTTAGCTCGAGCAATTTCTCCGGTGCATACGTTAGGAGATGGTGATATTGCTTTTTCTCTTGCTACTTGTGAAAAGGAACTAGGTGATGAATATTTGTTGACGCTTGCTATAATGACTACTTCTGTTGTTGAACGAGCTATTATTAAGAGTGTTCAACGGGCGACAACAATAGCCGAAATTCCTTCCGTGCGTGATTGGGTAAGTTCCAAGACTTGACAATGTTCCAAATTTTTTTAAATATGACATGCCGCCTATCCTTAGAAGGCGAGCTTTTACCAAAGTGGCGAAAAATAGGCTTAGCCCCCTGGGCAAGGCCGTACGGGTGTTTTGAGTGGCTGTTATGGCCAACTCTAGTGCCATCGTCCAGGAATTTGTAGTGCGTACTTTTCTCGCTGCCAAACTTCATGGCGGATCTGTTACCGAGGCGAACCTCGAATATGAAGGTTCTATAACTATTGATCCTCAATTAATGAATGAGGTAGGTATTTTGCCTTATGAGCAGGTAGATGTTTTTGATATTACAAATGGTGCAAGATTCACTACTTACACAATTGAGGGTAGTTTAGGTTCGGGAGAAATTTGTGTTAATGGTGCAGCTGCACATCTTGTTGCTGAGGGCGATCGCATCATTGTTGTAGCTTATGTAAGTTTAAGTGTGGAAGATGCGAAGGTACATAAGCCAAAAATTGTTTATTTAGATGCTGAGAATCGAATTACTCGTCGTGCTTCTGTTGAAGGTCATCGTAAGCAAGCTATTGTCTTGAACTAGGAGGAAATATGTCTAGAATTTCAATACACAAGTTACGTGAGCATAAAAAATCTGGGGATAGGTTTGCGATGCTGACAGCTTATGACTATCCTACTGCTCGCTTGGTTGAACAAGCAGGTATACCTGTAATTTTAGTAGGTGATTCTTTGGGAGCTACGGTTTTAGGATATGAATCAACAGTTCCTGTAACCATGGATGAAATGTTACATCACACTCGTGCTGTTGTTAGGGCTACGAGTAAGTCTATAGTCGTTGCGGATATGCCTTTTTTGTCCTACCAGGCTAATGAAGATATGGCTATTGAAAATGCGGGAAAGTTTCTGAAAGCTGGTGCAACCGCAGTGAAACTTGAAGGCGGAAGACCGGTTATTCCGATTGTTCATCGAATGGTTGAAGCAGGTATTCCGGTAATGGGGCATTTGGGGCTTACCCCGCAGTCAATTAATCAGTTTGGTGGCCACAAGGTACAAGGGAAAACCCCTGCGGCAGCGGCAAGGATTCTTAATGACGCGCAGGCTTTGGAAGATGCGGGTGCTTTTGCTTTAGTACTTGAAGCTGTTCCTGAACAGCTTGCTTTAATGGTAACGCACAGGCTTTTGATTCCAACTATTGGAATTGGAGCAGGTGTTAATTGTGATGCTCAAGTACAGGTGTTGCACGATATTCTTGGAATTTATGATGATTCTCGAGTGCTTCATCACACTAAGCGCTATATGAATCTTGGGGAATCAATTCGTAATGCCGTGCGTTCTTACGCTGATGAGGTCACGCAAGGTTCGTTCCCTACTTCAGAGCACGCGTTTGATATGGAAGAAGATGTTCTCCATGAGCTAACGCAAGCCTCGGGGTAGGTTTGTTTTGCAAGATTTTGGTGACAGCTTAGTCTGTCTGCATTCACCCGATGAGTTATATGCCTGGCGTGATACAAATCCTTTTGAACTTGGACTTGTTCCAACGATGGGATATTTACATCAGGGGCACCTTTCGCTTGTCAAACGTTCCTGCGATGAAAATGCTCAAACTATAGTTAGCATTTTTGTTAACCCAACACAGTTCGGTATTGAAGAAGATCTAGAAGTTTATCCCCGAGATGAGGAGCGAGACATAGCAGCACTGACTAAATTAGGGGTTGATGCTGTTTATATCCCCACCATCGAATCTATGTATCCTTCTAATTTTGATACTTTTGTTCAGGTAGAAAGTCTGACTGAACGATTAGAAGGCGATTCACGGCCAGGACATTTTCGTGGTGTAGCTACGGTTGTAACAAAGTTGCTTTCTGCTATGCATCCCGGTCGCGTCTATTTTGGAAAAAAAGATGCGCAACAATTAAGAGTTATTCAGAGGTTGGTCGAAGATTTAAATATTTCTTCTAAAGTTATTCCTTGTGAGACCGTGCGTGAATCTGATGGACTTGCCTTAAGCAGTCGTAATGTTTATTTGTCTGCTACTGAACGTAGAATCGCTCCTGTTTTATATAAGTCGTTGTTAAAAGCACAAGATAGCTTTAGCAATGGTGAACGTTCTGCTGACCGACTGCGATCTATCGTTCGAGAAGTTTTAGATAAAGAATCATTGTTTCAAATAGACTATGTGAGTCTTGCTGATGAAACAACACTTGTGGAAGTTAAAGGTATTTTAAAGAAGCATTCACTCCTCATGGTAGCTGTTCAATTAGGAGATGTAAGGCTTTTGGACAATGTTGAACTAGTGCTCTGATTTTTTGGTTTCCTAAATTGGAGGCACAGGTTCGAGTCTTACTAGGAGTACCACTTCTTCACCTTATGAATCTAAATAGTTTGGGCTAGTCTACTAGAAGCCTTCCTTTATGAAATCGGATATCTTTTCACCTATTGCCATTACCGTAACGTTTATGTTGGCTCTTACACAGTCAGGCATTATCGAGGCATCGGCAATCCTGAGGTTTTCGATGCCGTGGACTTTGCCGTATTGATCCACCACGGCCAGGGGGTCAGATTTTGGCCCCATTTTATTGGTGCAGGAAATATGATGGCCAGTACCTACATTTTTCCTAATCCAAGTATCAAGGTTCTCATCAGTTGCAAGATCTTCGTCGGTTGGTTCCAGACGGTAGTCGACTAGTTTGCGCATTGAAGGGTGGCCTTCTAGTGATATAAGCATCCTTACCCCGTCGCGATACCTTCTCATATCCTCTGGGTCATCTAACAGGTTATAGTCGAGATATGGCTGGTCGGTATGGTTTGTGGTAGATAGTTTAAGCTCACCTTTCGATAATGCGAGATTTAAACCCAATCCAGCCCCTATTCCGATTGGTTCCGACTTAGCTCCTCCTTGATCTCTTCTTTTGCTGGTGACAGCTCCAAAATATACGATCATGTCATTTTTCAATGATGATTGATTAGCAGTGTATCTTAGAAAGATCTGCCCGCTGGGCCCAAATGGATCTAATGCAAGACTTGGCTTTGTGGCCCATTTCAAGGGGAGTAACGGATGATCTCTTAAATTTTGACCTACCCCTGGTGCGTCAAGTATGCATTCTATTTCATGCTCTGCCAGATGTGATTTTGGTCCCACTCCGGAGAGTAAAAGTAAATGTGGACTTCCGATAGCTCCCGCACATAGCACGATCTCGTGCCCTTCTACCGTGAAGTTTTCCCCTTGCGATAAGACTTCTACGCCATATGCCTTAGGGCTGTCATTGGAGGTGTCAAATAGGATTTTTTTGACAGACATGTTTGCTCTAATGGTTAGATTAAGTCTTGATCGAGACATGCTTAGATAGCCAATTGCTGTTGACCATCTAATACCATTGGGATTATTTAGAGGTATAGGTCCCACGCCATTGGTGTCTGGAAGATTTGCATCTTCACAATATGGATAACCTGATTCTAAGCAGGCATCAAGAAAAGCCTTCGATCCTGGAAGCCATTCTTCTTCTGGAAATCTGTGACAAATTATCGGTCCCTTTGAACCATGGAAATCCCCAGGATTTTCCTGGTAAGTCATGTCTGTTTCTATCTTATTATAGTAAGGGAGCACATCTTGAAAACCCCACTTGTCATTTCCCCATGACACCCATTTGTCGAAGTCTTCTGGTATAGCTCTAAGGAAGATTTGGCCGTTTATGGCACTAGACCCCCCGGTTATCTTACCCCTCGGGATATCGATGGTGGCATCTTCGGTGCCACGAGCAGTAAATTGCCAGTTATGCTCGCTTGTCCAGATTTCATTACTTGTTTTGTAACCATATTTCACTTCCTCCGGAAGATCATCTATCTTTGAATAATCGTCTCCAGCCTCAAGGAGTAGTACGGAGTGGTTGGGGTCTTCAGTAAGCCTAGTTGCAAGAATTGAGCCAGCGGAGCCTGATCCAATAATTATGGTGTCGTACTTCATAACTTTCCCTTATGGTCACATTGTATTTAGTTGGCAATGTAGTTGATTATAAGACTTGAGGTATACGATAAATTAACAATGGATGATTTCGATTATATCCTGCCTGTAGATCGCATTGCACAACAACCAGCGGAGCCTCGAGATAGTTCGAAGCTCCTTTATTTGAATGCTGCGGATGATTTACTAGTACATTACAAGTTTTCCGATCTAACTGAGCTTTTGAGACCTGGTGATTTGGTTGTTATTAATGATACGCGTGTAATGGCTGCTCGTTTTTTTGGTCATCGTGATGGTCCAAATGGTGCTGGTGCGAAAGTGGAATTGTTACTTTTAAACCGATTAAAAAATGATTTAGAGTGGCGTGCTTTGATGCGTCCTGCCCGTATTGCACGTCCTGGTTTACAACTCGTACTTGAAGCAAAACAAGGCCCTTTGATTGCTACGGTTATTTCACGTGAAGGTGATTACGTTTTTGTTCGATTAAATAGAGATATTGATGTTGATTCTGATGGGCTACTTCCATTGCCTAGGTACATTAAAAATTATGATGGTGAGCTAGAACGGTATCAGACTGTTTATGCGCAAAAACCTACTTCTGCTGCTGCCCCTACAGCAGGCCTGCACTTTACTGAGGAACTCCTGGATAAACTAAAGGATCGCGGGGTGATTTTCGCGAATATTACGCTTGATGTTGGAGCTGCTACATTTATGCCTATCAGGGCTACGCACCCTAACAAACATTTACTTGATGCCGAACATTTTGTGATACCTGCTGATACCGCAGAAGCCCTAAATCGTGCGCATGACGATGGTCGTCGCATCGTTGCGGTTGGAACAACAGTTGTACGTACTTTGGAGTATGCAGGAAGGAAGGGTTGGCCAGTTCAAGCTGGGGAAGGATATAGTGATTTGTTTATAGTACCTGGTCATAAATTTTCAATTGTTGATGTGCTAATTACGAATTTTCATTTGCCCCGAACTTCATTATTAATGCTCGTTTCAGCATTTATTGGCCATGAACGTTTAATGAATGCTTATGAAGAAGCCATTGCCCGGAAGTATCGTTTTTATTCTTTCGGGGATGCAATGTTTATAGATTCTGGACGGTCACAGCACTAATTGGGAAGGCTCCAGTTATCATCCTTTTTCTCGATTAAGCCTTCCGTAACTAACGCTTGTAAGTAGTGGGCAGTTTGTTTTTTGTGGTTGTCGGGGAGCAAATAATGTATTTCTGCAGTTGTCATAGTTGGCTTTTTTCGTAGGTAATCTATGATTTTTCCTCTTGCAAATCGAGCAGATTCTGAAAAAGGTTGCAGATGCTTTTTTGGTGTAGTTGTTGGAGTTTTACCACCTTGAAGCCAGGAGCAGTTGTTTTGCCATGGGCATACGTGGCATGAAGGAGAGCGTGATTGACAAACCAGGGCACCGAGATCCATTAAGGCAAGGTAATGTTTACGAAAGTTTTGCTTTGGTTCAAAAGTTACCAATGCTTGTCGGATTATTTGTTTAGTACTGTCATTTGGGTTTTGAAGGCCTAGAAAAGCTCTAGCTATTAGACGAGAAATGTTTATATCTGTAGGTTGAGTTTTTTGATTTTTTGTGAAACAGGTAATTGCTGCTGCTGTATATGGCCCGATCCCAGGGAGTTTTTGTAAGATCGTCTCATCAAGAGGAACTTTGCCATTGTGAGATAAGACAAGTTCCTGAGCAGTTCGATGTAAATTAACGGAACGGCGGTTATAACCAAGACCT
>CAWVTC010000004.1:0-26223 GCA_963933025.1 uncultured Dehalococcoidia bacterium
GAGGCAGCAGCACCAGAGGCAGAAGCAGCAGCACCAGAGGCAGAAGCAGCAGAGGAAAAAGAGTAGTTAAGGAGAATTAAAATGCCATTGAATAAAACTATGCTTATTGGAAATGTTGGACGTGATGCGGAATTGCGATATACAGGTACTGGTACTGCGGTCGCTGATTTCAGCCTTGCTGTAAATAGAAATTGGAAGGGTGCTGATGGCGAACGTCGTGAGGAAACCAATTGGTTCAGGATTACTTTATGGGGCACTAGGGCTGAACGTGTTAGCCAGTACATTACGAAGGGTTCACAGCTATATGTTGAGGGCCGTCTTCAGATCCGTGAGGTTGATGATGATGAAGGTCATAAGCGCACGTATGTTGATGTTGTAGCAAGTGATGTCCAATTTGTTGGTGGACGACGCGAAGATGTGAGCGGAAGTGACTTTTCAACTTCCACTCAAGGTGATACACAGGATTTTCCTTCGCTTGATAGCGATGATCTTCCTTTTGAATAGAAGGAGTTTTTTTAATGACAAACCAATCTGAAAGTTACTCGAGTAGAAGTAGAGATCGCTCCGATTATAGTTCTTCAAGTGATGATCGTTCTGAACGTCGCGGAAGCGGAGGCGGAGGAAGGCGTTTTAGTAATCGAAAAAAAATGTGTCGGATTTGTAACAAGGTGCGTTGTTCTCCGGAGGATAACTACATAGTTGATTACAAGGACGTAGAGCGCTTGCGTAATTTTATAAATGAGCGTGGGAAAATTGAGCCTCGTCGTAAGCTTTCAACTTGTGCTTTAGGTCAGCGTGCAATTGCTCGGGCAATTAAGCGTTCGAGATTTATAGGTTTGCTTCCGTATACATTGGAACATGTTCGAAAAAGCGGTATTTTTCCGCTGCGTGGTTAGTTTGTCGATGCGGACTGTGATGATATGACACGCCGCGACCGTACGACTGGGTTACCTACACAATCTCGTCTTAACAATTCAGTAGAGAAAAGAAATTTTTTTAAGTCTCTGCAGGATGGTCGGTATGTTTTAATCGGTGCAACAGTATTACTTTTCTTGTTTGTAGTTGGTTTTTTCGCTTATCGATTTTACGAAAAAGACAATTGGGGGGGGAAGACAATTCTTGTGGTTGGCAGTGAAAGCTTTTCTCTTCGTTACTATGCAGATCGATTTTTTTATTTCAGACAAAGTAATCCTTCGGTCGGAATTCCTATTTTGCAAGAATCTTTGCTTTTTACATTGGAGAATGAAGCATTAGTAAAAATTATTGCTAGTGAAAGAGGAATTGTTGTTAATGATGATGTCCTAGAAAAGGCTATTGAGGCTCTCTTGGGAGTACCGAAAAAATTAGATGGGAATAGTAATAAGGATTTTGAAATATATTTGAACAATCAGCTTGAGATAACAGGTATGGAAAGGAGTTCATTTGAGCGCTTAATAAGCGCTATTGAGGTGGAAAGGCTGCTTTTAGATGATCTTAAACAAGAAGTACCAGTTACTGGTGTGATGCTTACTTATCGGAGTGTTGCTGTGCGAGGGGAGTCGGATGCAAGGGATATCTATGTTCGTGTTCAGGATGGTGAAGACATGGGTTTTATTGCCCAAACTGAGTCGTTAAATAGAGCCGAACGACAAAATGATGGTTTGGTAATAAAACCACTTGATTTGGTTGCTGAGGAAATCTTGGATGCTTTAGAAAAGCTTGAAATAGGAGGGCCTCCTAGTGAGCCGATTCAATTGGATGAGAATATTTGGATAGTTGTTAGATATGAGAATCGTCAGCTTAATCAGTCTTATAGCACGGAGTACATTAATGCTTTAACTGCAAAGCATCTTGCTAATTTGGTTAGCAGTACTCGCACACGTGTCCCGATTAAGCGTAATCTAGACTCTGTAGATATAGAACTGATAGAAGAGCATGTGAGGTTGGAGTAGTTCATGCAAGTTATGAATTCTGATTTAGGTGTTGGATTGCTGGGGATGGGTGTAGTGGGTACTGCCGTAGCATCCGCTTTGACTAGTAGAATGGAAGAATTTACAAATTACACAGGATCGAATCTACATTTAACTAATGTTCTTGTTCGTGATCTTGGCCGTCGACGTGATGTGAAGCTGCCCAAGCATGCTCTTACAGATAATGTGGATGATGTTTTAGAAAACCCAGATGTTAAAATTGTTGTTGAGGTGATGGGTGGTTTAGATCCAGCAGGTGCTTACATACGTCGTGCTTTAGCGGCAGGGAAGCATGTTGTAACTGCGAATAAAGAATTAATAGCTAAAGAAGGACCTGAGTTATTTGAGATTGCACGTTCAAATGGATCCTCCTTGTATTTTGAAGCAAGTGTGGCTGGTGCAATTCCCGCAATACGCCCTCAATTACGAGATTTACGTGCAAACCGAATCAAATCTATTTCTGGAATTATCAATGGAACAACAAACTATATTTTGACGAATATGGCACAAAAAGATATGACATTTGCTAATGCATTGGCTGAAGCTCAAGACCTAGGTTATGCGGAGTCTGATCCGACGAGTGATGTGGAGGGATATGATGCAGCATATAAAATAGCTATTTTGGCTAGCCTGGCATTTGGTCAACGTGTTTCTCCGGATAGTGTAATAACAGAAGGCATTAGTACGATTGAATCAAAGGATTTGAAATATGCTGCTGAATTGGGCTATGCAGTGAAACTTCTTGCAATTGCTGAGCAACATGGGGATGGATGCCTTGCCCGAGTGCATCCAGCTCTACTTCCTGAGCAAGTTCCGTTAGCAAAAATTGATGGAGTGCAAAACGCTATCCAAATACAGGGTGATCTTTCTGGGGCACTTACGTTCCAAGGTGCAGGTGCAGGAGGTGATGCTACAGCAAGCGCTGTTCTGTCAGATATTCTTGAAATCGCACATGCGTTATCTGTAGGTAATGATCCTTTATGGGACCCAGGGTTGCAAAATGAAGGTAATATTTTGACCCTTGCATCGTTAGAGACTCGTTATTATCTTCGTCTTTTGGTTTCCGATCGAACTGGTGTTCTTGCTCAGGTTGCGCGTGTGTTTGGTGAAAATGGTGTTAGCATTGCTGCCGTTTATCAAAAGGAAGTTCTTGACCAAGAAGATGTTGCTGAATTGGTCATTATGACTCATAAAGCACAGGAGGATTCATTCAATATTGCCCTTGGAATGCTCGTTAAAATTCCTGATGTGCATGCAGTAAACAATCGTATTCGTGTGGAAGGTTAGGATGAGTGAACGGATAATCGGAAGCCAGAATGAAGAAAATGATGCTGAGGATTCTTTATTTAGCTCAAGTCTAAATGATTTGAGACGTCAAATAACACGTGTAACAGGGCTTACAGAGATTGAGATTCCTGAAAAGATAAATGGCTTAAATGTTCGTTTAGAAGAAAATCATGCCGAGTATACTGGTATTGCTGAGCGCCTTTCTCTAGCCATGAGGGGTACAGAGTACTTGCGCGGTTCACTAGCGGAAACAAATGATCGCATCGATGAGGTGGATACTCGGTTAATTCGAACTCGGGCTGATTTAGGTAATTTTGAATCAGTCAAGCCTGAGGAGATCCAAGATCTTATAAAGCGCATTGATTATTTGCAGAGTGATAACTCTGTTATCACTCAGAGTTTGAACGGCTTGTCTGCAAGTTTGAATACTGTACGCGATAGTATTGTTCCCCTTGGAGATAAGTTGCGAGAGTTTGAATCTGAATTTATTCGCTTGGAGAACCGAGTTCAATTAGTAGAGAGTATTGAAAGTAGTGTTACCCAGGTATTTAGTAATGAGTTAACTACTAGACTTGGCCCAATCGAAGGGCAATTACGTACTCTGTTGGACAACTTTACGCAGGTACGTAGAGAAGTGAGTGGTGTTATTGGGGAACATGTGGAAGTAAAGCGATCTATTGATGCTATTACTTTACGTACTGCAAAAATTGAATTATTTGAGACGCGGGTTAACGATATTGGAAATATGCTTGATGCTGTGATTAGACAAATTGCTGATCTGGTTGAAGAAGATAAAAGGTTAGCAAGTCACCAAATTGGTACTAAAGATCGTATAGAGGATGTGAATCATGAGATTATTAGTCTAATCGATCAAGTTTCAGATGAATTTAAGCGGTTTAATACCCAACAGGAAGGACAGCGGCGCAGACAAATTCAGACTATGTCTCAAGATTTGCGTGAATCTACTTTCCACAATTTGAATCCACCAACCGAATCATGAATAAAAAAACTGCTCCTAAAGGCGTGCTTTTCCGTTGGGGAGAGTATCTTCCCCTTACTAGCGATACTCCTCGGTTTAGTTTAGGTGAAGGAGATACTCCTTTAGTTCGGTCTGAAATGTTTGCAAATGAATGCGGACTCGATGAGCTTTGGTTTAAACTTGAAAGTTGTAATCCTACCGGTTCATTTAAAGATCGCGGGATGGTTGTTGCAATGGCTCGAGCGATTGAGGTGGGGGCTACTGCAGTACTTTGTGCAAGTACTGGTAACACAAGCGCTTCTGCTGCTGCCTATGCTGCGAAGTGTGGATTAAGAGCCATTATTTTGATCCCTGAAGGTCGTGTAGCTGCAGGAAAACTTTCTCAAGCTATAGCATTTGGTGCCCATATCGTTGAAGTAGAAGGAAACTTTGATCGTGCTTTACAACTTGCGCGTGAACTTGCAGACAGATATGCAGTTGAATTAGTTAATTCAGTCAATCCTTATCGAATCGAAGGCCAAAAGACTGCAGCTTATGAAATTTGTGATGCGTTAGGTGATGCACCTAATGTATTAGCTATACCAGTGGGAAATGCAGGAAATATTACAGCATACTGGAAGGGTTTTCGGGAGTGTGAGCAGCGGGGTTTTGCAACACAGCTCCCACGTATGTTAGGTTTTCAGGCCGCAGGAGCTGCACCAATTGTGTTGGGCAGGAAAGTTTCAGATCCCCAAACGATTGCTACTGCTATTCGAATTGGTAATCCTGCTTCTTGGGAAGGAGCAGTGAATGCTCGTGATCAAAGTGGTGGGCTTATTGAATCAGTAACTGATGCTGAAATATTAGAGGCCTATGAACTCTTGGCAAGGAAAGAGGGTTTATTTGTTGAACCAGCTAGTGCTTCTTCTTTTGCTGGGCTCAGGAAAATTGCAAAACAAGGTTTTTCCTCTGGTGGTATAGGAGTAGTAGTTCTTACTGGAAATGGACTGAAAGATCCTGAAACGGCTTCTCGTTTCGAACCGATTGCGCAGATAAAGTTACCAGATTCAGTAGAGGATATAGCTGAAGTACTTAAACTATCGGATCGTGTTTAAGGGTAGTGATACACTGATATACCTTGGGGGAAATCGTGGCTGTAGCGATATGGACTATTGTGAGTTTATTGCTTTTTACAGTTGTATTCGGAGCTCTTTATTTTTTTAAGCGTGAAATAGGTGGATTTGATGTTAAGCAGGGAGCTTGGGTAGCGCCTATAAGCAAAATGTTTTCTAGCGATTCGCCCGAAAGCGAATCCGATTTCAAAGAGCTTTAGATAATAAATAGACGAATGGATATTCGTAACCAACTGGATGACCCATTACCAGCAGATTCCCTTCTTCTCGCTACTAATAATATTGGAAAACGTAGGGAGCTATTTCGATTACTAGAGAAGCACCCTCTAAATATAGTCACTCCAGAGAAACTTAATCTTAATCTGACTGTTTCTGAAAATGGTTCGAGTTACGCAGAAAATGCTTTTTTGAAAGCACATGCCTTTGCAAAAGCCGGAGATTGTCTTGCTATTGCTGATGATTCAGGAATAGAAGTGAAGGCTTTGGGTGACAGGCCTGGTCTTTATTCAGCTCGGTATGGTTCAAATGATCTAGATGATTTAGGACGTGTTGAACTTATGTTGGAAGAAATGAAAAATGTTCCGAAAGGAAAACGTCTTGCCCGGTATGTTGCGGCGGTTATTTTGGTATGGCCGTCAGCTCGATATCGCCTTTTTGAGGCATCATGGGAAGGTTCTATCGGCTATGAGTGTCGTGGGACTGGGGGGTTTGGTTACGATCCGATCTTTGTAACTTCGGATGGCAGAACATCTGCCGAATTAACCACAAAAGAAAAAGACCTAGTAAGCCATCGAGGCAAAGCTGTTCGCGAATCGTTAAAGTGGCTTCTGGCTTAGCTATTCTCCTCGGGGGAGCCCAAGCCCACGTGTAGCAATAACGGTGCGTTGTATTTCTCCAGTACCACCCGCGATAGGACCACTCAGTGACAATAGATAAGATTCTTCAACTCGACCGGCTAGTTGTGCCCATTTTGATTCTGGTGTTAGCAAGCCATAGTTATTCATTAAGTTAACGCCCGTATTAGCTACCTTTATTCCCAAATAAGCCATCCAGACTTTTCCAATACTCGCTTCGTGATTAGGTACCTCACCTTGTGATTGTAGCCATACGGTTCGATATGCCACGAGCCTTCCCACTTCGGCTTCTATTGCTAATTCGCCTAACTTTGAGCGCACGTGAATATCGTCCCATGGCCGATGACCTCCATGCTTTTCTTTAGCCCATTGAATTAAGTCATGTACGGTCCTACGAGCTCCACTGATTGCGGCGATGTTGGATCGCTCAAAATCGAGAACGGTCATTGCTACGCGCCACCCTCCATCTTCTTCCCCAATTAAATTGCGTGCTGGAACCCGAACATCTTCAAAAAAAACTTGATTGAAATCATTTCGATAAGCGATATTTGGTACTTTTTGTATTGATACGCCAGGAGTGTTCATGTCGAGGGAAAAAGCACTTATACCACGGTGTTTTGCAACTTCTGTATTGGTACGCGCTAGTAGTATCATTTTGTCAGCAATATGCGCATTAGAAGTCCAAATTTTTTGGCCATTAATAATATAGTCATCACCATCTTTAATTGCACGTGTGGTCATTGATGCTAGATCACTACCAGTTTCTGGTTCGCTAAATCCTTGGCAGTACCAAACTTCTCCTGATGCCATTTCCGGTAATAAGCGTGTTTTTTGTTCATCATCTGCATGTACGAGCACTGTTGGTCCAGTGATTCCAATTGTGAAAAGCCGACCACCATGAGGTGCACGAAAATAGGCAAGTTCTTCATTGAGGACCATTTGTTCGATTTGAGTTTTTCCAAGGCCTCCATATTTTTCTGGCCAAGCCGGAGCTAGCCAACCCCGAGCACCTAGCTTTTTCATGAATTCTTTAGTGAATGGAGTTTGCTCTTCATTGTCGAAAAAATCGTCTGCACCAGATATGGTTTTTGGTAGCGTTTCTTTCAGGAATGTACGTAATTCAGCACGCCAAGCAAGAGTTTCCTGCGAAAGGTTAAAGTCCATAAGAATAGTCTACTTACTGGTTCTCATACAGTCGTTTCTGCTTCTGTCTTTAGTCTTTGTTACTATCGTTTGGAATGGTGGGCGTAGCGTAGTGGTTAACGCGTCAGGTTGTGGCCCTGAAGATCGAGGGTTCAAATCCCTTCGTCCACCCCATTCGATCATGTTGGATAGGTTTCTAACGCTTTAAATATGAAGACCTGGGTTTATTCCCATTAGTTTTGGGCGAATTGCCTATCCGGTATTGACTTTCATAGCTAATCAGATGAATTGCAAAAGTTAATTCGCACAAATTTTCCACGTATCCTTATTACTCCGCTACGATAAGCAGCACTTAGATGTTTACTCATCTCCATACGCACACTGAATTTTCGCTACTTGATGGGATGTCACGTATTGCGCCGCTTTTGGATCGTACCAAAAAAATAGGGATGGAAGCTCTTGCGATGACTGACCATGGCGCGCTTTATGGTGCGGTTGATTTTTATCTTCAAGCCACTGCTCGGCAGATCAAACCCATTATAGGTGTAGAGGCGTATGTTGCGCGCTCAGGTAGAAGTGTTCGTGATTCAAATGAACAGCCTTATCACTTGGTTTTGCTTGCTCGTAATAAGAATGGTTATCGAAATCTTATGCAGTTAGTTACCCGAGCCAACCTTGAGGGGTTTTATTACAAACCTCGTATGGATCGAGAATTATTGGAGAAGTATAGCGATGGGATAACTGTTTTAAGCGGTTGCCCATCAAGTGAATTTTTTGAATTGCTTAGTGCCGGGAATCGCGATGGTGCTATTGAGGTAGCACGTTGGTATCGAGAGATATTTGATGGCAATTATTTTCTTGAAGTACAGGAACATGGAGTTGATCGATTTTCGCGGATCAATGCTGATATTTTTAGTGTTGGTAAAGAGCTGGATATTCCTGTAGTTGTTACTAACGATAGTCATTACACAATGGCAGAGGATCATGAAGCACACGATCTTCTGCTATGTATTGGTACAAATGCCACGGTTGACCAGGAAAAGCGATTTCGAATTGATGGCGAAGGTTACCACTTGCGGAGTGAATCTGAGATGAGTGGCCTATTCCCAAATAATCCAGAAGTGATTTCGAATACTTCTTTGGTAGCAGATGCCTGTGATCTAACCCTTGACTTTGATCGACAGTTATTGCCGGCACCTGAAATACCGGAAGGTGCCGATAGCAATCTAGTGCTTGGAGATATTTGTCGTGCTGGTCTGCTAAGTAAATTTGGAGTTATAGCTCCAGAGTATGAAACGAGGTTGGACTACGAGCTTGATGTGTTAAAACAAACTGGCTTCACGGATTATATTTTTGTAGTAAAAGAGATTGCGGATTACGCACGTAGTGTAAATGTTCCAATGGGTGTACGTGGTTCAGCTGCTGCCTCTTTAGTACTTTTTTCGCTTGCTGCAACAGATATCGACCCTGTACGAAATGGGCTCGTTTTTGAGAGATTTCTAAATCCTGAGCGTAAACAGATGCCAGATGTGGACTTTGATTTCGCAGATAACCGCAGAGATGAGGTTATCCGTTTTGCATACGATCGATTTGGTGAAGATAAAGTTGCTCAGATTATAACTTTTGGAACACTTGGAGCTAGAGCTGCTATTAGGGATGTTGGAAGGGCCTTGGGGATGAGTTACGGAGATGTTGATTCCGTTGCTCGTGCCGTTCCAAATGTTTTAAATATCACCTTGGAAGATGCCCTCCTGCAATCGAATGAGATGCGGAAAAGTTATGACGATGACAATTCGGTTCGGCGACTTATTGACAATGCTCGTCGGATTGAGGGTGTTGCTCGACATGCAAGTACCCATGCGGCTGGTGTTGTTATTTCTCGTGAACCTTTGGCAGAAAATGTTCCGTTGCAACGTACTGGTCGTGATGATTCGGCAGGTCCAACTACTCAATTCCCAATGGGAGCCGTTGAGGCTATAGGTCTATTGAAGATTGATTTTTTAGGACTTGCTAATCTTACGATTTTGGGTCGTGCGGTGGATTTAATTTTTGAGACAACAGATACAAAAGTTGTACTGAGTGAATTACCTGATAAAGACCATAAAACGATGGAGATGTTAGGGAAGGGGGAGACCTTTGGTGTCTTTCAACTTGAATCAAGTGGTATGAGGCGAGCTATTGAAGACCTTAAACCTACATCAATTGCAGATATTTGTGCATTAGTTGCGTTGTATCGACCAGGACCAATGGACCATATTCCAACTTATTGTCAGGGAAAAAATGATAGCTCATCGATTGTATATCCGCATCCTGATCTTGAAGACATCTTGGATGAAACTTATGGGGTTATTGTTTACCAAGATCAGGTTCTACTTATAGCTCGTAAATTTGCTGGTTATTCACTTGGTCAAGCTGATGTAATGCGTAAAGCAATGGGTAAAAAGCAGCCTGAGGTAATGGCAGGTGAAAGGAGCCGTTTTGTCGAAGGGGCAATACTAAACGGGTATGACGAGAGTGAAGCAAATACGGTATTCAATCTTATCGAACCTTTTGCAGGCTATGCTTTTAACAAAGCTCATTCTTGGTCTTATGGGACTCTTGCTTACCAAACTGCCTTTTTGAAAGCTCATTATCCGGTGCAGTTTATGACAGCTGTTCTTCAATTATCGAGCTCAAGTTCTGATCCTTTGTCGAGGATTGCAGCAGCAGCAGCAGAGTGTTCACGTCTAGGAATAGTGGTTACTCCTCCTGATATTAATGTGAGTACTGAACAATTTAATATCGAATATGATCATGAGCGAACGATGTCGATCCGCTTCGGTCTTGGAGACATAAAAGGTATTGGTTCGGCTGCTATTTCAGGGATGATAGCTGTAAGAGAGGAAGATGGACCATATAGAAGTGTAGAAGACTTTTGTAAAAGAGCTAATCTCAACGGCGCAACAGGTGCAACTATTGAACACTTAAGTATGTCCGGTGCTTTTGACACTTTTTCAATCGATCGAGGAACACTTCGTGCCAATAGTCACAGAATTGTTGAAGTTGCTCGGCAGGAAAAAAGTTTGCGTGATAGTGGACAGTCAACAATGTTTGACCTGTTCGGTACTGAAGTGGATGCCCCGATGGTTGCTCTTGAATTACAGATTGCTCCTGCCAATCGGCAGGATATTTTGCAAAATGAAAAAGATCTATTGGGTTTTTATGTAACCGAACATCCATTTCGTGCAGCAGCTCAGGAAATTTCAGTGCATACGAGCCATACCTTGGCCCAACTTTCTCTCGAATTGGCGGGAAAAACGGTATCAGTCGCCGGAATGGTTACCCAGGTTACTACGCGCTTTACTCGCGATAATCGAAAGTTTTATATTGTATCGATTGAAGACTTATCCGGATTAGTTGAAATAACTGTTTGGAACAATACAATTGACGATAGTACGCCAGGTACCTGGTCGGAAGGGCAAATTTTACTAGTTGAAGTTGATTGCAGAGAACGTAATGATCGACTTGCACTAAGTGTGCGCAAAGCCGTTCCGTGGGATATAGAAGAGTCTAGGCTTTTAGGGTTTGATCCTTCGCAGTGGCAAGTCGAAGCAAGAGTTACGCCAACTAGGGCCAATCGTAATAAGGCTCAGTATCGCAAGGATAAGGTTTCCACAATCGAACAATCTATGCAGCCAGTTATTACGACTGAAGCTGAATCCCCAACTGTTCAATCGCCAGTTAATAGAGAGACAGCTCGGCTTATTATTACGATGTATGAAACGGATGATCTGATGACCGATCGGCAATTGCTGAAATCAGTCGTAGCTTTTATAGGTGATTACCCAGGCGAAGATGAGGTGAGATTGGTTGTACATGATAGCGAAGGGGATGAAAGTTCGTTCGACTTAGAGAGAGCATCTGTTTCTAGCGAACTAGTTTACAGTATAGAAAAGCTATTGACTGCCAACAAAGGGTCTGCCCGTTTGCTTAGAAAGCCGACTGATAGGATTACGGCGACATAATTTCTTTTTTATGTGTTGTCTAGATTACGCATCAAAAACCTTTTAGGTAATAGATTTTTGTATTTGCTCGATATGCGCTATATCGTGGTGATTCCACCAATCTACTATGGTTAATACGTTGATTGCCTCTTCATTTAGTGTGCCTTGCTGTAAGCATTGTTCATGTACGAGTGACTGCAATAGAGATATAGATGCTTGTCTTTGTAAAGCAAAGTCTCCAAGTATTTGCTCTTTTAAGTCACGATGAAAAGTACGTTGTGATTCCCATTTTTGTGGATTTAAAAAATATAATTCTGGATTGTCTTCAGCAATTAGGCGTTCAACAGATAGTCTGAATTCGTACATTTCAGCATCACGAAGATGTGCAAGTATAGTACGTGCACTCCAATTGTCTCCGTCGGCAGCATCTAATTGAGTATCCTTTGCCTCAGCAATTAAGTGAGCTAATTTGGATGGCGTTTTTTTCATTGTTTCAATAATTTCAGTGGGTATCATAATGTAAGTGCTAAGTTTCCTTTTCTTCTGAAGTATGAATCTTTGTTATCATGAAATCCAGAGTTTTCGTCCTCAGCTTTCCCCTACAATAGTGTAGTTTTTGCTGAGGACGTTTTTAATGGTTTTAAAGATCGCTGGTGTAGCTAGTCCCAGACTGTTTGGTTGGAGTTTTTAAAAATGGATTTAACTGAACATCGCCTACATATTAATGGGGCAGAAACTGTTTGTTTTGA
This sequence comes from uncultured Dehalococcoidia bacterium, assembly GCA_963933025.1. GTDB lineage: Bacteria > Chloroflexota > Dehalococcoidia > Tepidiformales > Tepidiformaceae > JAKUNN01. The sequence continues at coordinate 12,057 of CAWVTC010000004.1, forward strand.
ACAAATAGGAAAAGGTCTGCCAATTGTTTTTGCTCATGCTACGGGTTTCCATGCGCGCTGTTGGGATGAGGTGATTGGAAAATTGGATAGTAAACAATGTTATGCACCTGATTTCCGGGGTCATGGGCGAAGTGAAAAGCTCCCTCCGCCTTATCCATGGCCAAGGTTTGCCGAGGATCTTTTGGGTGTATGTGAAACTTTTCATATCAAGGGAGCCATTGGTGTAGGGCATTCAATGGGTGGGTATGCAGTTGCGATTGCTGCAGCATTAAACCCGGAAGCTTTTTCTGCGTTACTTCTGATTGATCCTGTTATTTTGCCTCCTGAAGCTTATACCGATAACCCTCGGGAAACAGGTGAGCATTTTGCTGCTCGGCGTCGTAATGAATGGGCTTCGCCGGAAGAGATGTTTGAGCGTTTTAGGACACGGCCACCATTTAATTCGTGGCGACCTGAGGCATTGAAATTATATTGTGAGCATGGATTATTGCCTAACAATGAAGGTGATGGCTTTGTATTAGCTTGTCCTCCAGCTGTAGAAGCTGCTGTGTATGAAGGAAATAGGGCTGGTGATCCGTATCCATTTCTTAGTCGTGTACAAATTCCAGTTCGTATCCTACGTGCGGGATCTAAGACTGTGAAAAAGTCTGCTGGTGATGACAAGGTTCCTGATATGAGTTCCTCACCTACTGTGAAAAGCCTTGCTGGTAGATTCCAAAATGCGAGTGATATTGTGATGTACGAGCGAACACACTTTATTCCGATGGAAGTGCCTGAGCTTGTTGCAAATCATGTTGAAGATTTGATTGATATTGTAGAAAGTTAATTTCCTCTGCTTAATAAAGGAAATTGCAAAAGCATTAATTCGAGGCATAAACGTGGTATCACTAATGCTTCTAAATTGTTCTTTGCTGTAGTGACTGCTTTTAATCCAGCTAAAGCTTCTTGGATGGTGAATTGGGATGAAGGTTTGGTCTTCGCAGCTTCTAATAGGATATCTTCCCAAAATGAATTCCATATCTCTAATTCTTCATACACGAGTGTTCGATTTTTTCGCCAGCGATCAACAAGGTCCAATACATATTGAGCACGGTCACTTTGACTTGATTCTGCAATCACTTGGCAGTGCCCTAATTGTTGAGCCCTTTCCTCAATCAATTTGGGATTCTCACTAAATTGGATTGCGAGTCCTGGCTTCTTGTTTGCCGCGTTGATTGCCTTACTTACTATATCCACCGGTATGTTTCTCATTAATAGTTCTTGCTCAATAATCTTAGGATTCACAAGCGTACAAGAAAGTTGTCTACACCTACTTACTATCGTCTCAGGAAGAGAATCAAGCGTTTTACTAATAAGGATAAAGATGGTGTGATTCGGTGGTTCCTCTAATGTTTTGAGTAATGCGTTTGCAGCTTCGCGACCTAATTGTTCTGCTGGTTCAATTATGATTACCCTCCAAGGAGCTTCAAATGGATATCGAGAAACTGTTTCAATAAGTCCACGTATCTGGCAAATTCGTATATCGCGCGAGTTGGGATGAGCTTCATGTCCACCCCCACCTCGGCATAGAACATCTCCTGGTATTAGATGAATTAAATCGGGATGGCTATTGTTTTGAATTAATCGGCAAGCACGACAGACGCCACATGGTTTGGGAGTGCTTTCTAAGCTCACACAATTTAGAGTAGCTGCAAATTGTAGTGCTATAGCAGTGCGTCCAATTTTTTCTGGACCAACTAGCAAAATAGAGTGCGCAACCTGTTCGTCAGTAACCATTTTGTGTAGGGTCGTTACTGCTGCGGTATTGCCGATAATGTTGTTGTTCGGTTGAACCATATTCACATTGTAAGCAGTTTTTTTAAATATCTTATTTTATAGTTCGTTTTAAGTTCTTTGATTGCGTATTATCGGAGTATGAGTAATCTGGAAGATTCCATAAAAATAGAGGATTTCCCCTCAACGGGTTCTCATGAACTCGCAATCAAAGAAGCAATTTCGCAGTTCAGGTTTGCTATTGAAGGAGGAAAGCATTGGTTTGAAGCGTTGTTGAATGCTGTAGGTTCCTGGAAAGCTCCAGAAGAGACTGTAGACGATATGCATTACAAGTACTTATATGATGGTGAGGCTTTTGATTGGATGAGACTGGCTGAGCGTTTGTGTGATGTGGTACCGGAACTTATCTCCTCCAGTGAAGTAGAAGGTTTCTTATTTAGGGGGAAATGGCCCCTCCAAATAAGTGAGGAGGAGTTTGAAAAAAGATTAGGCGCTTGGAAATATAGTGCACATCTTAATTACTTGTATGGAGTAGTAGTAGAAGAATCACTCCAGTTTGCTATTGAAGAAGAAATAATAAAAGAACAACGTGCAATGGCATTTCCCGGTGAAGGGTTTGGTTTTTTTGAACAAATTTTCGTTCGTATCTACGGTTTAGATATTGATAGATTATTAGCCAGATATGCTGATTCGGTTAACCTCAAGCTGGGCACAGAGTTCCCTCAATGTGAATGGCGAGGTTTTTTGTATTGGTTGTTCAAATTTCGTTGCCAAAATCAAGATGGCGCACGTGTAGCAAGTGATACTCGAAAGGGCTTGGCTATGCTTTCACGCTTGGTTCCAGAGAAAAATTCAAATAGGTTGACGTCACCATTAGGTGGCATTGCTGAGTTCGAAGAACGTTTTATTGTTGTCGGTCCGATTGACCGGAAGGTAGTTAACCCGATACCTTCAACTGTGTCCTGATGAAAATTAATAATGTGGAGGATCATTTGCTCTGTAATCTTTCATTTTCCCGCCCAGTATTTTTCTTGCTGATCTTTGTAATTAGCTTTGCCATATTTTGCTTTGATGTTAGTGCTGCCTCCGCAAGCAAAATTGAAAGTTTAGATGTGAGTGAGGAAGCAGCCTATAGTTCTATGGAACCTATATCGGACTCTGTGCACAGCTCTGTATTTCAAGAAGTCGCTGATGCGGAAGATATCCTTGCTGATGAAAGTACCAAAGATGGTGCTGAGGAAATAATAATAGGGTTATTATTATTGATTGGATTTTCAGTAGTAGGAATTGGTGTTGCTACTTACGGTATGAGCTCCCGCTAATAGTTTAAAGTTCGGCTATTGCAAGAGGTAGACGTTCTTGGACATCAAGAGGGTATTTCCCTGTAAAACATGCGTTGCAGAGGGTGTCTTTTCCAGTATTAATAGCATTATTTAAACCGTCTAAACTTAAATAGCCTAATGAATCTGCTCCTATATGTTCCCTAATTTCTTCGAGGCCTAAATTTGCACCTATTAGTTCTGTTTTAGTTGCCATATCTACGCCGAGAAAGCATGGTGAGGTAATAATAGGGGAAGCAATACGCACGTGTATTTCCTTTGCGCCGGCACGTTTCAACAGTTCTACTACTCGCGGTTTTGTTGTTCCTCTGACAATTGAATCATCAACAACAACTATGCGTTGTCCTTCGAGCACTTCTTTAAGTGCATTGAATTTCAAACCAACTCCAGCTTCGCGAATTCTTTGGTCTGGTTGTATAAAAGTACGCCCTACATAGCGATTTTTAACCAAACCTTCACGATAAGGAAGCCCTGATTCTTGTGCATATCCTATGGCAGCTGGTAACGCTGAATCTGGTACACCAATAACAATATCAGCTTCTGCAGGATGTTCTTGCGCCAGTTGCATACCCATTCGTTCTCTTGCACGGTATAGGAGTTCACCTCGTAAATGGCTGTCAGGCCTGGAAAAGTAAACATATTCTAGAGTACATGCTGCTTTTCTTATATTGCGTGGTGCTCCACGAAAGCTATGCAATCCGGAATCATCAATTTGTATAACTTCCCCAGGTTCGACTTCGCGTTCTTCTTCTGTAGCATGCAGATGCTGCAGAGCACAAGTTTCAGATGCTGCAACCCAACCATTGCCTAATCGACCGATACTGAGTGGTCGTACGCCCATTGGATCGCGCAAGGCAAATAATTTGTCTTGTACAATAATGACTAGTGAGTATGCGCCACGTAAGCGGCGCATCAAGTATTTAAAACGGTCCTCCCAGCTTTCTCCAGGTGCTTGTGCTAGTAAGTGTGCAACTAGTTCTGTATCAGCAGTACCCTGCAGGGTGATTCCTTGATCGAGAAGATCTTCTCGTAGAGTTGCGGCATTTGTGATGTTGCCATTATGTGCGAGGGCGATTGTATCGTTGGTTCGCGAGTCTTGTACAAGCACGGGTTGAGCATTGGAAGGATCGGAACCTCCAGTTGTGCTGTATCTTGTATGTCCGATCGCGATGTGGCCTTGTAATGCACTTAAATTATCTTCATCAAAAACCTGTGAAACTAGCCCCATATCCGTATGTAAGGAGAATTTATTCCCGTCACTAGTGGCTATGCCAGCACTTTCTTGTCCGCGGTGTTGTAGTGCATAAAGACCATAGAAGGTTAAACGTGCGACGTCCTCACCTGGCCCATAAACGCCAAAAACTCCGCAGGCTTCTCTTGGATGGTCCGTATCGTTAAGCACGAATTGCCTTCTCCTAGGGTTTTTATCAAGCCCCTTTAGCATACCTTATCTAGCACTAGGAAAATTGTATTTTTCTAGTGCTGATGTTTATTTGCTACTACAGTTTGGTGTTCGATTTTTGTACACCGATTTTCTGTAGTGGCTATACCTGCCTCGCGGGCTTTGGCAAGTTCCTTTTCATTGTGTATACCTAGTTGTAGCCAAATCGCTTGTGCTCCAATTTCTATGGCATCTAGAATAAATGGACCAGTTTGTTCCGAGCGTACAAACAGATCAACAACATCAATTTTTAGTGGAATATCTTTTAATGTGGCCCAAGTTTTTTCTCCTAGAACCTCTTTTTCAGATGTGTGAATTGGTATAGGAATGATGCGGTAATTTTGTTTCTGCAAGTATTCTGCTACTTGGTAAGCACTTCTTTCGGTTCGTGAGTCTAATCCTACAACCGCAATGGTAGTTGCGTTCATTAACACTTCTAGGGCTGGGTCTTCCCCCCCTCCATCCTTCTGAGTCATGTTCATTTCAACTATTTCCCAATCCGCTGGAATGTTGATGGGGACCTGTATTACATCTGCAATTACTTTCCCAACAGCAAATGTTCGGTCCATACCATCAACTTGTTTACTTGCGGCGACGGGGACTTGTGCCAAAGTTAATCTTCGCCCGTTTGTTTTGATTAGTTCCAATGAAAATTGTCTTAAGCTGTCCGTCTCTTCATTCCAGCGTTCATGCCGATCTCCTTCAATTGTAATTTCCAAGCTTTCAACTTTTGAAAAAGGAACAAGTTCACGTGTCCCGACACCGAGTCCAAGATAGCCTTGTTGCCAAGTGACTGAACCTTTTTGTGTATCGACGACAACATCTGATCCAATGACAGATGAGACAATTCCCATTACAGAGGACGGGAAAACAAATATTGCAAAAATTAGCAAAATGATTAATGACCAGAGTGGTAGATTCCCAGCCTGTATTGCAATTAATGCACCTGCTCCACCAGACGTTAGTATGCCTATGATTGGTAAGATAATCGTACTACGAGCGTTTTTAATTTCGATGTGTTCTTTATCGAGAAGTGCAATTGATCGGTGTAAGAGTACGGAAAAACGACCATCTCGTCGTTTGATGGCTATATTTGGTGGGAAATCAAGATCTTTCATCGCAAGATAGTAGCTTTGTTTTGGATTTAGACATTTATATTTTATAAAACCTCATTCGCCGATAATGTATAGGCTACAATGTATTCGTAGGTTGTGTGACGGATGAATGAACTTTTGAGGTCAAGAAGACGTGTTGTTATTACAGGATTAGGTGCGGTTACCCCTGCAGGACTGACCGTCGATTCCTTTTGGGACAGTCTTATTTTTGGGCAATCTGGAATAAAACATATAACTAATTTTGATACAACTGACTATCCTTGTAAATTTGCGGGAGAAATCCAAGATTTTGATCCAACTGAAGTGATTGGGCGAAAACAAGCTCGACGCATGGCTAGGTTTTCTCAGCTTTTGGTAGTTGCAGCCAACGAGGCTTTAATCGATTCAGGGTTAGATTTAGAGGCTACTAACCGAGACCGTGTAGGCATTATTACAGGTTGTGGAGGTGGAGGATTTCCGGGAATTGAAGAGGCATGTGCAACTCTTTTTGAGCGTGGTGGTATGCGTATTGATCCCTTCTTTTTGTCAAAACAGCTGGGGAATATGGCGGGAGCCCAAGTAGCTATGCAGTATGGTTTACGTGGTTACAATGGAACCTTTTCTACAGCATGTGCCGCAGGAACACAGGCAATTGGAGAAGCTGCTTTGCATATTCGGCTGGGTCGTGCTGATGTTATGTTGGGAGGAGGCTCTGAAGCAGGCATAAGTGCACTTGGGCTTGCGGGTTTTTGTACGATGAAAGCTCTTACGAGTAGTACGGGTGATCCTGCAGCTGCTAGTCGTCCATTTGATGCGAATCGTGATGGATTTGTTCCATGTGAGGGTGCTGGTCTTCTCGTCCTTGAAAGTGAGGAGCATGCAATTGCTCGAGGCGCAAGGATATATGCAGAACTTGCTGGATTTGGCTGTACATCTGATGCTTTTCATGTGGTAGCACCGCCGGAGGATGGAAATGGTGCGTCAAGGGCAATTAAGCAAGCGCTAGCTGATGGCGGTATCGTTCCCGAAGAAGTGGAGTATGTTAATGCTCATGCTACTAGTACACAGGTGGGAGATAGTGCTGAAACAAATGCATTGAAAAATGTTTTTGGAAAGCATGTGTATAAGCTTGCTGTCAGTGCTACTAAAAGCCTAATTGGTCATGGCTTGGGTGCTAGCGGTGGTATGGAAACAGTTGCTACCGTAAAAACGATTGTTGAAGGGCTGATCCATCCTACGATTAATTTAAAAAATCCGGATCCAACCTGCGATCTTGATTACGTTACTGAAGGTTCGAGAAAAAAAGAAATCCGTGTAGCATTGAAAAACAGTTTTGGTTTCGGAGGTCAGAATTCCTGCCTTATTGTTGCGAGATATGAACCTTAATTTTTTTAGACAATAGTAATGGAGCTCACAGACTAGCGTAGCTCACTATTGAGGGGCTGATATGATCGCTAGAGCCGTTATTCTTAAGTAGAGGTATGTATGTCTTTATGGATTAATTACAATCGATGTATAAAAACAGGGAATTGTTATCGAGATTTCCCTGAGATATTTAAGGAAAAAGATGATGCGTTTCCAGAGGTTTTAAATGTAAATCCAACAGGTGAAGCGCATGATGATGCAACATGGGCTAGAAGTAATTGTCCTGGTTATGCTGTTAGATTGGGGGACGATGATATGGAACAGGTTATCCCTGATTAGGGGTAAAAGCTAGAAGTTCTATAGTTATGAAGGCAATGTTGTTGGGCACCTTGTTTTGGTTCATCCAACTTTTATTTGATCGGTTTCGAAACCGATTTACAGGTTAGTAATTGTTTTAAAAGATATTTCTTATAGTTAGATTGATAGCGAATTCGGCTACACTTTAAACATGGTTACTAGTAGGCAAGATCTCATCGCATCTTTCCATAAGGCAGGTTATGAGTTATGGCTTGTAGGTGGGGCACTCAGGGATGATATTAGGGGGCAAGCTGGCCAGTATGACTATGATTATGCGACTTCCGCATTGCCTGATTCCGTTATCCAAATTTGTGAAGATTTAAAAACACAGGCAAATACAGTTGGAAAACGGTTTGGAACAGTTGGTGTCAAAACTAGCGACGGTTGGTGTGAGGTCACTACTTTTCGGGGAGAACATTATTCTCCAGGTGATCGTAATCCAGAAGTTTCTTTTGGCTATACAATTGATGATGATTTAGCGCGACGAGATTTCACAATAAATGCAATTGCGGAAAATACAGCAACAGGTGAGCGTCTTGATCCGTATGGTGGTATAAGCGACATTTCACAAAAAATTATACGAGCAGTTGGAGATCCGAAAGAAAGATACCGAGAAGATCCTTTACGAATTCTACGTGGTGTACGTTTTGTAAGTCAGTTGGGGTTTTCTATAGATCCAGCTACTCAGTTGGGGATGCGGAATACGATTGCTTTTTTAGGGACACTTTCGCAAGAGCGTATTACTGCAGAGCTTGAGCGATTACTTGTAGGTGATTTTCCAGAAAAAGCATTAAATTTGCTTTTTCAAATTGATGCTTTGCCAATTGTTTTGCCTGAGCTGGCAGATATGTCAGGTTGTGATCAGAATCGGTTTCACAAGTTCGATGTTTGGGGCCATACGATTGCTACTGTTGAAGCTATTGATTGTCAGGAGAATCGACGTTTACGTCGGTGGGTGGCATTAATGCATGATCTTGGAAAGCCAAGTGTTAGACATATGAAAAAAAATGGTGAGTGGGGGTTTTACCGACATGAAATTGTGGGAGCAGAATTGGTTGAAAAGCTTGCTTTGCGTCTCCAGTTAAGCAAACGAGACGCAAGTAATATTAGTCTTCTAGTTCGGCGACATATGGATCGCCCTACCTTAAATGATGATCGATTGATACGTCGCTTCATGAATCGTTTGGGCGGACATTGGAAAGATATGGTTGCACTTAAACGTGCCGACAATGCTAGTCATACCTATGACGATAACGAGTACCATGATGGTTTGGAGATTGCTTGTCGGCGTATTGAGGAGAAGGACTTTGCTGCTTTAAATGCCGAAAGCCCTCTTGATGGCCATGAGTTGATGGCTCTATGTGAACGCGAACCAGGCTTTTGGATTGGACGTGTAAAAGAACGCTTAAGTGAGATGGTTCTTGATGGTGATTTAAAGCCTGGAGACAAAGATTCTGCGGCTAAAATTGCATTACAAATGTTTGGTACTGATATGAATACTAGTAGTGGTAGCTAATGCTAGTAGTATTCCTGCAGTAGACTAAAGATGGCACTTGCTTAGGTGCCCTGTTTGTGTACATATGCAATTCTCACGTTTATTGGAAAGTAGATTCGGTGACACGTTTGCTTCGTTGCGTGAGCGGGAATTCCTCTGGTTCTTATCAGGTAACTCCGCTTTTTTCACTGGAATGCAGATGCAGTTTATCTTGCGTTACTTTCTTGCATGGGAGTTAACTGAATCCGCACTTGCAACGACGTTATTAACTTTGCCGATCGCTTTACCTTTTCTCACAATAACTCCGTTTGGTGGAGTTATTGCTGATAGGTTTAACAAACGTACGCTATTAATTGTGACTCAATCGGCTTCTGCAATAGTAAGTGTGATTACTACGTTGATGGTTTTTTTGGGATGGATGACATACGAGTATCTTTTCTTCATCTCGTTTGCCGCCGGAGCAATCTTTTCTTTAAATGGTCCTGCTCGGCAGGCATTAGTGCCTTTACTAGTACCCCAACATAGGTTGATGAATGCTGTTTCTTTACAAATGGGCAGCCAAAATCTTACGCGAATCGTTGCTCCTGCAATTGGAGGTTTGCTTATCGCCCCTATTGGTGTGGGTTGGGTATTTGTGATAACGACTTTTTGCTTTTTATTCGCAATCATCTCCGAATTCCGATTGCCCTCTCATGGACTGATAGGATCCAAAAAAATCGAAAGTACTTTTGAAAGTATGCGTGGTGGATTCCATTTTATTCGTGCAACTCCTACGATTGCACTTCTACTAATTGCAGGTATGATAATGCCTTTCTTTGCCTTTCCTCTACAAACTCTTTTGCAGGTACATTCGAGTGAAGTGCTTAATATGTCAGATGGTCGAGCCTATGGTTTTCTGATGGCGGCAGGGGGAATAGGTGGGGTGATAGGAGCTATTATTGCTGCGACTCTTGATAGGTTTCCTTCAAAAGGTCGACTTATGTTTTTTAGTGGTTTAATTATGGCGTGCTTTATTTTTCTGTTTGCCCGTACAGATACATTTGCACTGGCCTTTTTGTTCTTTGCAGGATCTAATATTGGGCAAATGTTGTTTATGGCTTCGAATAATACTGTTATCCAGGCTCTTTCACCTGGTGAAATGCGGGGTCGGGTAAATTCTTTCACTATGATGTCTTTCGGTGTAATGCCTTTGGGTGTAATCCCTTTGGGTTTTGCGGCAGAGAATTTTGGAACACCTACAACTTTTATGGTTTCAGCAATAATACTTGCTTTGGTTATTATTCTTGGTTTTCTTTTGGTCCCCAGATTACGAAATTTAAGATTGGAGTTTAAAGGTGAAGCAGTTCTTTCGCATGTCCAAGCCGAAGAGTTAATTGCACAGGGGAAACTTTCTCGTGCTGAAGCAGATAAATTAGTACGAGCTGAAATTAGTCATGGAGATGGTGATTCCTCATCAGATGAAGGGAAACTTTGATAGTGAATTTAAAAGGGTCTGAAATCTCTCTTAGCGTACTTGATCAGTCTCCAGTTAGATCGGGTGGGACTGCACAGCAGGCTGTTCGGGAATCTGTTTTGCTTGCACAAGCAGTAGATCAATTAGGATATACACGCTATTGGGTAGCGGAACATCATAATATGAGGGGGCTTGCTTCTACGTCACCTGAGGTCTTAATAGGACATATTGCTGCAAGTACAAAAGGTATCCGTGTTGGATCTGGTGGTGTAATGCTAAGCCACTACAGTCCTTTAAAAGTTGCGGAATCCTTTAATTTGTTAAGTGCTTTACACCCTGGTCGTATTGATTTAGGTATAGGCCGTGCTCCAGGCAGTGATGCTCGTACTGCGCGTGCACTTGCTTCAGCTGAGAACCCTTTGGATTTGAACAATTTTCCTGAGCAGCTAATGAATTTGTACGGTTTTTTGTCAGGGGAATTTCCTAAAGATCATCAATTCCAAGGCATTAGTGCTCAGCCACTAGGAGAAACGATTCCTGATTTGTGGCTATTAGGTTCCTCGGCCGTTGGATCAGAATATGCGGCTGAACTTGGTTGGAGTTTTTGCCATGCTCATTTTATTAATCCTCATAGCACACGCTCTTCTTTTGATGCTTATCGAAAGCTTTTTTCCCCTTCTCCTATTCGTACTACACCTCGAACCTCGATAGGTGTTTCGGTTTTATGTGCGGAGACTCATGCGGAAGCAGAAAGATTATCTTGGAGTCGATGGGGTTGGCGGCTGATGGGTCATGTTTCATCTGGTGGGATACCTTCAGTAGAGGAAGCGCAGGCATTTAACTATAACGAAGCTGAGTTAGAAGCACTTGAAGATATGAAGCAACGTTCTATCTACGGAGATCCTTCTGAGGTAAGAGCTCAACTGCTAGAATTAGGGGATAAGTATGATACAGATGAATTTGTCATAGTTACTATCACACATGATTTTGAACATCGCGTTCGCTCATATGAACTTTTAGCAGAGGCTTTTGCTCTCCAGCCTCGTTAACTTTTTTTTGGTTCAAGCTTTTCCTCAGGTAGAATGATGCAATGTCGATCACGGTCAAACTGTTTTCAACTCTACAAAATTTATCCGTATCAAAGCGTGAAAATTTTGAGGTTGTGTGGCATGAAGGCTTGACAGCTATGGATATCCTCCGTTCTGAGGGTTTCGATGAAAAAGATGCAGATGCTATTTTGCCAGTGATAAATGATCAGCAGGGTCGCTTAAAAACTCCTCTTGAGGATGGAGATCATGTCGAGCTGAGGATTAATTTGCAAGGGGGATAATAGTGACATTATCGTTTGATGGTTTTGCACCGGCAGTGGAAATTGCAGATTTAATCCGTTCGAAAAAGATTTCCCCTTTGGAATTTATGGAATGGTCGCTTGAGCGAATCCAGGAGTTAAATCCAAGATTTAATGCGATAGTTTCAATGGACGCTGATAAGGCTCTTGAAGAAGCAAGAAAACAAACTGCGTTGATTGCCTCTGGGCATGAAATAGGTCCATTTGGTGGGCTGCCTTTTGCAGTAAAAGATCTTGAAAATGCTGCAGGTTTTGCCACAACATTAGGTTCGCGTTTATACCAAGACAACGTTGTTGATTTTGATGATGTTTTGGTTGCCAGATTAAAAAATGCTGGCGCAATATTAGTGGGTAAAACAAATACTCCAGAATTTGGACATATTCCGTTTACTGATAATGATTTATTTGGTCCGACCCGTAATCCCTGGGATGAAACAAGAACACCAGGAGGTTCGAGTGGTGGTTCTGCAGCTGCTTTGGCAACAGCTATGCTGCCATTGGCAACGGCTAGTGATGGCGGTGGTTCTATAAGAATACCGGCGTGCTATTCGGGTTTGTACGGGTTAAAGCCTTCGCAGGGGAGAGTGCCAATAGCGCCTCGAGTTAGACATCCTTGGCTTTCCATTTCTTGTTATGGGCCTTTAACTCGATCTGTTAAGGATGCAGCACGCTATTTAGATATAGTCGCTGGTCCACATGATGAGGACCCAACTAGTTTGCCTGCGAATGATTTCTCATATGAGGATTCTTTAAAAGAAGCACTCCCGCCGTTAAGGATTGCCTTTAATGAAACTCTTGGAGTTACACGCCTTCAGGCTGATGTAAAAAGAGAGTTTTATGCTGCTCTCAAAACTTTTTCGGATCTTGGCCATGAAGTTGAAGAGACTAAAGATGTTATTCCTGAGATGGGTGGTTGGTGGGCTCGCGTTTCAGCTTTTCAATCTCTTGGGTTAGAGTGGGAAAATTATAGAAAGAACCATGATTTGTTTACAGATCGTTATGCGAAATCCCTTGATCGGGCATTGGATGTTGGCCCTGATGATTTTGCGAATTTTTTGCAATTGAGAGGAGAACTCATAGCTTGGACAAACCGATTGTTTCAAAATTATGATCTCTTGCTTACACCTACCTTACCAACGGAAGCATTTTTAGCCGAAGGTCCAATTCCTTCTGAATTAGATGGGGAACGCTTTAACGCAATAGCTTTCACATACCCGTTTAATTTTACTGGTCATCCGGCCGCTTCAGTGCGTGCTGGATTTACTGATGCTGGCTTGCCCTGTGGCTTGCAGATTGTAGGTCAACGTTTTCGTGATGATATTGTTTTACGAGCTTCTCATGATTATGAGAAGCTGAGGCCATGGTCGCAGGACTGGCCTGCTCTGTGATGTAATTTTAGAGACAAACAAACAGGTTTCTCTTAAAATAACGTGATTGATAATCACGTGGAGGTAAATATGCGTTCAGATACTCATCCGATTAGTGGTGCTTTATATGAAGAAATGGGCGATGGCCTAGTAAAAATTACAAAAGACGATTTATCGGGTATTTTTCACTGGGAAACCGGTTATGTCAAAGGCGATATAGTGACGCCCGATGTGCATTATTTGCAGCATATAGGTGGTCCCCAGCTCGTCAATTCAAGCTTGGAAGAAATAGCAAAAGAAGCAGGTGATAAAGCTAATGATAGTTATCACGGAACTGTACGCGACCCTCGACGTACAGCAACTGGAAGGGTCATGTTTCAAAATGAGGGAGTTCCAGCAGTAGCAAAATATGTTGGAGATCCTGGACGTATGACTGACACTGGAATGCGTTCAGCTGGCCCGACTTTCCAAGAACTTGTTGAGGGAGATAGCCACCCAGAATTAGTACCAGAAACTTTGAAAGAAGATTCACCTTTGCCAGGTGGAGTAATGAAAGTGTCGACCGATAGGTTTTACACCCAGGAATATCATGATCTTGAGGTGGAGCGTTTGTGGAAGAGGGTTTGGCAATTTGCCTGTCGTGAAGATGATATCCCAGAAGTTGGTGATTACCTTGTTTATGATATTGCGCATTTGTCCTACATTGTTGTTCGGGTAGATGCGACTACCTTTAAAGCTTATAACAATGTTTGTTTGCATAGAGGGCGGCAACTTCGTGAATATGACGGGAAAAATGCAACGGAATTCCGTTGTCCATTTCATGGTTGGTCGTGGGAAATAGATGGCTCATTACGTGAAATTCCTTCCGAGTGGGATTTCCCTGAAGTTCGAGAAGAAGCTGAGCATTTGGTAGACGCGCAAGTTGGAACATGGGGCGGATTTGTTTTTATTAATCCCGATCCCAACTGTGAGCCTTTAGAGGATTTCTTGGGTTCATTGCCAGAACATTATGAACGTTGGAATTTTGAAGATCGAGTAAAGATCAGTCATGTTGCAAAGATTGTTCGAGCAAATTGGAAGCTGACTCAGGAAGCTTTTTGCGAGGGTTATCATGTGATGGCGACTCATCCACAG
>CAWVTC010000005.1:0-24554 GCA_963933025.1 uncultured Dehalococcoidia bacterium
GAGTTCAATTTGCTCAGATTCAATTCCACAACCATTATCCGTAATTCGGATTTCCGAAAGACCACCGGCATCGATTGTGATTGAGATACGACTAGATCCGGCATCAATTGAGTTATCAATTACTTCACGCACAACAGAAGCTGGTCGTTCAATAACCTCACCAGCAGCTATCCTAGCAGCTACATCACGATCTAATACATGTATTTTCGGATTCATCTCTCAAGCTCTTTTTTACGAACTCTCTGATGAAAGTCACTCAGCAAGTTAAGTGCATCAAGTGGCGTCAGCACATCAATATCCAAAGCACTAATTTCCTCTTCCAATGCCGATTGCAAATTGCTCTGAAGTTCCAAATCACCAAGTCCAGTTCGAAATAATTCAGACTGAACTTGATAATCCTTTGGTGATTTTTCGAGCTGAACAAGAAGTGTTTCTGCACGACTAATCACAGAATTTGGTAAACCGGCTAATCGAGCAACATGAACGCCGTAAGACTGATCACTAGGCCCTGGTTGGATACGGTGCTCAAATACAACCTCCTTACCATCTCCTTGGACTGAAACATGTGCGTTCTCTGCGGAAATAAGCTCATCAGCCACCACTGTAAGTTCATGGTAATGGGTTGCAAAAAGCGTAATAGGCGAACCTCCAAGGCGCTCATTCAATGACTCTAAAACTGCATGAGCTATTGCAAGACCATCAAATGTACTTGTACCCCGACCTACCTCATCTAAGATCACCAATGACTCTGAGGTTGATTGATGTAAAATTTGAGCAGTTTCAAGCATTTCCACCATAAAAGTTGATTGTCCTGCAGCTAAATCATCTTGAGCTCCAATTCGAGTAAAAATACGATCAAAAAAAGGTAACGTTGCTTGCTTAGCTGGGACAAACGAACCTATTTGAGCCATTAATACAATCAAGGCAACTTGTCGTAAGTATGTTGATTTTCCACTCATATTTGGACCGGTTAAAACCAAACTACGTTTTTGACCTACAAAAAAACAATCATTTGCCACAAAAGAACCACTAGGTTGTGTAACTTCTACGATTGGATGACGACCAGTGGTAATCATAAGATCTGCATTTTGAACACATATGGGCCTCACATAATCCTTCACTACCGCCACCTCTGCAAGAGCTAATACAACGTCAATAGTTGCAAGTGTTTCACTTATGCCCTGCAGCTCCTCCAATGATCCCTGCAAATGATTTACCAATTCTTCAAAAATTTCCTTTTCTCGAGAAACTAAACTATCAAGTGCAGTAACGAGCCTTACTTCATGACGTTTCAACTCTTCAGTAACATACCTCTCACCTCCAACAAGTGTTTGTCGACGTTGAAAATTTTCTGGTACTTTTTCGATGTTTGCTGTTGACACCTCTAAGTAATATCCAAAATTTTTATTTTGCCCCACTTTAAGGCTCTTTATCCCTGTTCTTTCTTGTTCCCTTGCTTCAAGGCTGGCCAAAAAGCTACGAGCTTCGTTTACATCGAAGCGCAACACATCTAATTCAGAATTATGCCCACTAGCTATAACACCACCATCTTCAAAGCCGGAAGGAGGATCTAGAACAAGGATATCTTGTAGCGTGGCAAGCATAACAAGCCCACTTTCTAAAGAAGACATCGCATCACGGAGTAATAAAGGTACTGAAGAATCCTCTAAATAAGGAACCATCTTAGAGGCAATTAAAAGTCCTTTGCGAAGAGAATTGAGATCTCGTGGCGAAACGGATCTAGTACCAATACGCCCACAAATACGTGAGAGATCATCAACTTGCTTCAAAAGGTTTATCAGCTGCGCACGTTTAATCTGGTTAATAAAGCACCACTCAACAGCATCATGCCGTTCAGATAACAATTCTGATTCTCTTAATGGTCGCATTAACCACTGCCTCAAAAGCCTAGCCCCCATAGCAGTAGAAGTTTGATTTAAAACACCAAAAAGCGAATGCTTTCCATCCTTAGGTAATACATCTAAATTGGCAAGCGTCCTATGATCTATATTTAATACTGTTGAACTGGAAAGTGGCCTTAAGCGCTGCAAAGCACCCAAAGCAGCAGGGTAAACTTCTTCGAGATATCGAATTAATTGTGCTAATGCAATAGTCACAGCACTGTTTTCGCCAAAAGTTTTTTGCGCAATCTCTCCAAACTGCGTATGTACAATTTTTTGTGCGATTGAAAAATGTATAGCTGGCCTAACTACAACTACAGAATCAGCACTAGTTGGAACAATTGATACGTCTTCAACAAGGAGTTCGGCAGGAATAAAAGAATCTATTTCAACCATTGATTGATTAACATCACTAAATCGAATTTCTCCAGTCGCTATATCTGCTACTACAAAACCAGTAATATCTTCATATTCAACTAAAACAGCCAAATAGGAAGGACTGTCACGCATCAAAACTGCTTCGTTGGTAATGGTACCTGCAGTAACAATTCTCACCACATCACGGGGAACAAGCCCCTTAACTGTGCTTGGATCAGCCATTTGTTCACAAATCGCAACACGATAACCAAGCTCGACAAGCCTACCAACATGACGCTCCATACTATGATGTGGAACACCAGCTAATGGCACACGAATACCTTTACCCATAGGCTTAGACGTAAGAACAATTCCTAAAGCCTGTGAAACTAGCTTGGCGTCCTCATCAAAAGTTTCATAAAAATCACCTAGTCTAAAAAACAAAATTGAATCCGGATGCTTTTCTTTTAACTCAAGATATTGCAGACGGATTGGAGTAGACACGCTGAAAGTATAGTGCGAGAAGTTACTCGCAAGGAAACCAACCAAATACTGGGTAAAAAAACTGTTACTTCGAAAACTTCTAAAAGTACTTCTGGAAAAACCCTAGGAATTGTAAGCGATAACGATGTTTTGCAATACAATTATAAATCATTTCCAAAACTATTCGTATAGGCCAAAAGTTCAAAACACTAACAATGCGGTAATAACCAAGATAATCCAAACTAGCAAGTACGGCAGAAAAACCGTAAACCTTTTGTTTGTTAGATGTTTCTATTTCCAAAATTCGCTCACAGGCAGTCGTAGTAATTGGCAAATTATCCAACTTAAACAGATTTCTCCGATCATGCTTTACCAAACGTTTCATTGCAAAAGAACAAAGAGCACACTCTGCATCATAACGGAGTACAACATGGTCCGAATTACTGGATAATAAGTGGGATTTCAAAACGATCACGCACCTCTACCGCGCGAGGAGCAACTTCACGACAAGCATCACATTTAATACAAGCATCATCAATAATTTTCCATCTACCATTATTCTCAACAATGGCATCGGTCGGACATAAATCACTTGCGATCTCTAGCTCTGAAGCTGTCGGATCCATAATTACATATCTGATTAATCCAGGAAGAGATCTAGTTGGATCACGCTGTTCATTAATTAATATTTCAAACTCATCATGAAAATAAATCAAGGCTAACTTAACTGATGTAGGAGCAAACTGACCATGTAGACAATTAGACCATCGCAAGGCCTGAATAAGATCGTTTAATTTTTCATAATCTGCAACACGTCCACCACCTTGCCCAATTCTTCGAAGAATCTCCAGGGCTCGCTGTGTACCTTGAAAACATGTCGTACATCTACCACATGATTCATCTTCACAAAAATCAAGGAAATACATACAGAGATCAAGCACACTAGTAGATTGATCAAAGAAAACTATTCCACCTGACCCCAAAAACATACCTCGCTCCCGAAATGGTGCTAATGCGAGTGGTAAATCAACTTCTTCTGCAGGCAATAATCCAGAAAGAGGTCCGCCAGGCTGATATCCCTTAAGTTCTGCATCACCCCGAAGACCGCCACCATAATGCTCCATCAACTCTCTAACACTTATGCCAAACGGTACCTCAACACAACATGCCTGATTTACAGCTCCGGAAATGGTAAACATTTTGGTTCCCTTTTCCTCAGCATCACTTACAGAAGACCACCATTCAGCGCCATTTCTAAAAATTAAAGGGGCATTAGCATAGGTTTCAACATTATTAACATTTGAAGGTTTATTCCATAGACCTGCCTGTGCTGGAAATGGTGGTCGTATACGAGGCATTCCCCGATAGCCATCAATACTACTCATGAGGCCTGTCTCTTCCCCACATACATAGGAACCTGCACCTGCAAAAACGACCAGATCAAATGGACGACCTTCGCCAAGCGCATCGGAACCCAATAAACCAACATCTCGGGCTTGATCTACCGCCCTTTGCATACGTCTAATAGCCAGTGGATACTCATGCCTTATATATATATAGCCTTCCAACGCACTCGTCGCTAAAGCTGCAATCAACATTCCTTCAACAACAAGATGGGGGTCGCCTTCTAAAAGAATTCGATTGACCCAAGCACCGGGATCCCCTTCATCTGCATTACAAACCAAATACCTAGGATCAGCGGTAGCAGTACGTAAAAAATCCCATTTTCTACCAGCTGGAAAACCGCCGCCACCTCGCCCGCCTAGTCCTGAATTCAACATCTCTTCAATAATTTGTTCATCTGTTTGCCCTAAAGCTTTTGCAAAGCCTTCATACCCACCCAACGCCAAGTAATGGTTAATATCTTCAGGATCTATACGTCCACTCCTTTCCATAAGTCGACGTATTTGACCTTGCATAAATGGATGCTCTGCCAAAAATCCAATCTCTGCCGTTGCATTACCCTCCACAACACCTAGTGCTAACTCAGGCATTGTTTCCCCCTCGACAATTGTACGCTGGACAAATTCTTCCACACGATCTTCTGTAACAGAATGGTAAAGAATGGTCAGTCCACCAGCCGCAGAACGAACAGAAACTGTTGGCTCAAGCCAACAAAACCCCCATGAACCGGATGTCCGTAAAATCACATCATGCCCGGAACGGTCTATAGCAACACGAAGCGCATCTAGCGTGGCTTGAGCACCTACTGCAAGTGAAGAAGTATCCAGACAAACAGTTACAACTTGACGACCTCCAGTACGCTCATCTTCCCAAATTTTCTGTGCCGTATTAATTAATTCAGCAATTCCATCACTTGTACTCATAAGTTAAGCACTCTCCTTCATATCCCGAGCAATACGAATAGCATCAGAAACCGACAACTTGCCACGAACCTCGCCATCAACCCAAATTTGTGGAGCCTGACTACAAGTGCCATTGCATTGGCCTAACTGAAAACCGTAACGCCCATCTGCACTTTGGCTTTCTAAAGATAATTTAAGTGTATGTTCAATCGCCTGGCGAATACGCTCGCCACCGTAAATACGACAGGCAGGACCACTGCACCAAACAATTTCTCGATCAGGAGGAGGTTCAGTACGAATATCTGAGTAGAACGTTATCGCTCCGTATATAAGTGCAGTTGAAGTACGGAATTGGCGAGCAAGTGCTTCCATCGCATCTTTTGAAACATACCCATATGTTGTCTGGATGTCTAAAAGTGCAGGTAGTAAATGTCCTTTCTCAAAAGAATACTGAGAAACAAACTCACGCAATTCACGCATTTTTGGCTGGTCGGTATTTTCTTTATTACTCATTTGCCTGCGCGAACTACTTTATATCAACCTCTAACTACGTTCATCAATAATTCTCGCAGCTTTCTCTCCCAATCTAAAACTATAATTTTGCCCGCGATCTTCAGGGTAAATCTGCGTTGTATTTGCAAGTGTAAGACCTTCAATTCCAGTCTCAATTGAAGGAATGGAATCCGAATATCTAGTTGTAATCACTGGCTGTCCTGCAGGATCGGAAAAAAGCCAAGCATTACGAACCCAAGAAGTTTTGAAATCTTGATTTAAATGTTTTATACCTGATTCAAAATTCTTCAAAGCTTCAGATGCATCCATTTCTAATAAAGGATCGCCAGGAGAGACATAATTGGAAAGATACACAATATGATTACCACCATATCTTTCCTTTGACACTAGGTTGGTGTGCTCAACACATGCCACAAACGGCAAGTCATCAGCAATACTCAGCCAATAAAAAGGCGTTAAAGGACGATCAAGTGCAAGTACAAGACAGGAAGCCCACTGATATTTCACACGATCAAGAATATCAACATAGTCTGTAGGCAATTCCGGCACTAAACGTTTAGTTACTGGATTTGGTGTTGTTAGTAAAACCCTATCAGCAGAATAAAAGTTTCCTCCGGATCGAATACCCTTCACATGGTTATTCTCAGTGACAACAGTCTCAACTCGCTCGTTTAAATGAATTTCCCCACCGTTGCTTCGTATATCTTCAGCTAATTTTTGATATACAGGACTAAATGAACCGTTAGGATAGCCAAGTACTTCTTTTAAACCAAACCTGCCTCCACGCGAGCCAAACCGTAGCTTGATCTTCCACTGCAACCAAGCCATACCAACATCATCCGAGTAATCTGCAAATTTTCCTTTTAATAGGGGACCCCAAAATGCCTCAAAGGCCTCCTCTCCCACAGCACGGATGAGATATTCACGAGCCGTAATATTTTCATACTCACGCCAATCACTTTTGCGACGAAGCCAAAGACTAGCTAAGCCAAGTCGAATACGCCCTAACAAAGAAACAGCATCGAAACCAAGGAGATCTAATGGCGTATTAAAAGGGTATGCATGATCCTTAACAAAATGCGCATTCAGAGGCTCATACCACTGCAACCGATCACCGAGACCCAATTCATCAAAAAAGCGTATCGCTGTCACATCATTCGTAAATAGGTGATGATAAAAACATTCTAGGGGCTCTCCTCCAACATCAAAAGTGACTACTTGCCCACCAACATCATCACGAGCTTCAAACATTTCAACGTGGTGCCCGAGCTGTTGAAGAGAACGTGCAGCAGCAAGGCCTGCCGCACCAGCACCAACAATAATAATTTTTAATTCTGTATTAGCATCTTTCATAAAGAAACACCTCTAGATTTTGAATTAACTTCAATATCCATCGACGATTTCTTTAATCGAGTAAGAGGTATACCAAATATCCACATCAATAATAAACCGCACACCGTTGTCGGAATGAAGATAACAGCATGAGCAACTAATGCATAAGCTGAAGCAACTCCTTGGGTAACTCCCCCACTAACAAGTACAAGACGCGCTGCCCATTCAAAAGGACCTGTACCCCCTAGAAATGTAGGTATAATAATTGCTAGATTAGCTGCTGCCAGCAACAACAAATAGTGCCCAAATCCCAAATCAACCTTGAACCCAAGTCCGATAACGGCATAAGCGGAAGCCTCTACTGTCCACGCTAAAGCACTAAGTAGGACAACCATAAAAAAAGCAGATTTGTGGTGAACTGATCGAAAACCAATCAATAACGCAGATGCGTGCGGAACCAATATGGAACGAATTCGATGCGGCATTTTTCGAAGACCCCAAGCAGTTACTTGACGAGAACGCATAGGACTAGAGGTGAACCAGTAGAAACAAATGAAAGCAATCGCAAACAAAACTGTTGAGACAATACCAATTATACGTAACCTACTATCTTCGAAGCCGATAAAGATTCCTGCAATCACAAACATCACCACAAGAACACCTCCATCAAAAAGCCGCTCAACAGCAATTGTAGCAATTGCACTTGCTTTGGGGATGTTCTCACGTTCTCCAAGAATCCATGCACGAACCAATTCACCAACCCTAGCAGGCAAAAGATTGTTAGCCATATACCCGATAATCGCATAGGGAAATAGGCGTCTAGCAGAAATACGTGCGACAGGACGCATCAACACAGCCCAACGAACACAACGTAACCAAAGAGAAATCGCCAGAATTAAAACAGCAGGAATCATGTACCAAAAGTTAGCCTCTTGAAATGCATCCCAAACATCACCTAAGTCGACAAGAATAAAAAATAGAGAAACCAGGACGGCACTCAAGGCAAAGCCAAACCAAATACGTAAGGAGCCAAACATCTATACCCGAGTGTAGAGGAGCCAACCTATAAACACACTTAAGTGCACTAAACCTGTTAAGTAATTGCCTGCTCGATCTAAGTAATTTCATTCAAATAGCTTCAATACGCTTCCACAACGGTTGACACCTTAAAAAGTATCTATACCGTCCCTATAGCGTTCTTCTCTTACTACAAAGAGAGTACCTTCCATTTGGGATTACCGGCACTCTTTTTAGAGTCAATTAGCTAGGGAGAGAAGTGGGGGGATCTCTCACGAATCCGTATTACATACACTAGATTGCTTTAAAAAGAGATAATAAGAGAGCGAGTTTTCCCAAAGCTAGTTGCTGACCTAGGAGCTAGCTACTCGCACGTAATCAAGTCGGAAAATTCAGAATGATTAGTCGAAACGCTTACTAGGCGTATATCGTGAGGATCACAGGGATTTGACCCTCACGACCACTAGCACATCCAATACGATTTCAAGTCCCCCTTGAAATCGTTCACAAATATATCTATTTAGTCTTTGGAGTTGGTGCTTTTGGCGTGCGTCCAGAGCTACCTATTCTACTTTCTCCTGTGAATTGCTTTTCTGCACCGCATTTTTTACATGTGCCATTGGTCAACTCACCGCTTGGGGGTGCGAGTTGCCAATGATGTGTGCACTCAGTGTCGATTATTTTACGCTTTGTCATTGTTCACAAATATAATCTATTTAGTACCAAGTCTGCACAGAAATTGCTATATCCATGGGGTTATTTTTTAGCCCATTGACACCCAAATGACACCTTTTTAGGCCTGAAACACAGAAATTCGTGCCTAGCATGCTGGAATATGACATATGAGTTTAGTGTAGCCAACCTATAAACACACTTAACCTGCACTAAACCTATTACGTAATTGCCTACGTGATATCACCAATTGCTGGATAAGAATTTCATATTATTTCTTACTAACTCTAGTGTAATGGACCATAAATTAAGGGTTCTCATCCTTCAAAAACCATGCAACCCCATCAACAGAACCTAAATCATCACTCGGCTCATGATCTCGCCAGAAAAAATACATAACGGAAAACCAATTCTGACTACCTGAAGTTGTAAACAAATTAGAACTAATAATCTGCCATGTTTCAAATTCTCCAAACGTATAGTACCTACTATTAGATAGCCCCTTACTAGGAATCCTAGTAAATGGTGCTTTATAGGTTTCAGGAAACCACCAACGGTGTGGATACGACTCTGGCAAATGATAGTCACCATCCAATCCCAACCTACTTAGTTCAGAACGAACAACTGCAGCATTACCTGAATTGCTAAGAATCACTGTGTAGTGATTTTTCTCGAAATTGAGGATCTCAGCATGGTTACCGTAATGAACAATGCCCGGAAAATCACGTAAATACCAAACCCAAGGCCAAGCAAAAGATTCTTTATTGTCGATCGCAATTAAAACTTTATCAGGGCTATCCGACTTCTTTAAAATGCGATCAATACGATCATCAAAATCTTTTAGATGTGGTGCTGATTGCGTATAAATAAGAAGATCTTTTGGTATATCACCACGTGTAAATGTCACCCCAGTCATCGTGCGCAGAGAAAATATAACTAGTGCAGACATTACAAGAACTGTTACGAAAAAAGGCAGGGCTCTGAAACTAAACCTACGAATACAAATCAAAAGAACAACGAATGGGAAAATAGCTAAGCAAATACGAATACCTATGAAAAGATCTTGGACATAAATTGCAACGGGAAAAACAATCACAGAAACAGTGCACAGTAGAGCTATGCAAAATAATGCGCCTGGCAAATTACCTTTTTTTGGAGAATCCTGCCAAAAAATCCAAACGCTATGAATAAACCAACCTGCTAGCAAGGTTGCTGGTAAAACTATATGCACAGTTAACCAAGGCATTTTTTCACCAGCAATAGAAAGAGCAAAGAACATTGCAATCAACCAAAAGGCTAGGAATCTTGCAAAATAGTCACGACGTAAAAATGACCAAACTAAACCGGGAATAGCCAAGGCTAGAGGAAGAAAATCATACCCAGGAACAAGCATCAGGTAATAAAACCAAGGCTGATTACCACGCTTTACTGCTTGCTGATCACGCCAATAATCAAGCGACCCCCAAAGCCCAGTGCAGAGACCATCAACATTAGTCCAAAAAGTGCTCATGAATGTTGCGTATACAAAACTTGCTAATAAGGCACATGTTAGCCATACCTTTGGCTTCCATAACAAACCACTAATTGTCGCCAGGCCACCTACTACAAGCAGTGAAATAATGATAGGAATTCGATCACTAATAGGCCCGGAACACACTACTTCTTGAGAAAGCGATCCGATACTTACAACTCCCCGTCCAATAAAAGGAATACTTTGAAAGATCGACAGATCGCGAATGACGGGGAAACCTAATTCTAAGGGATCGCGAAGGAAGGCAATGAGCAAAGGCAACACAAGCGTACCTAGCAAAACTAATAGGTCACCACTTCGCGGAAAGCTTTTCCACCCCGCCCTTTCACGAAACATTCCGATTACAGGCCAAAGGACCGCAATTATCCAGGAAAATGGCATCAACACAAGAACAAAAACAGTACGCATTTTTCGACTGTTAGGAAATGACATACTCGCAAGGTCACCAGAAAACAATGCGTTGAGCGAAAGAAGGATAATAGCAGCTTCGAGATACGCCATTTCTTTAGTGAGAAAGATTCCTACTAGTGATGCGCTTAATACAAAGAGCCATCTATGCCGACCAGTTATGAGATAGCGCCAAACTGCAATAACCATGCAAAGTGTAAAGACTGCAACATATATATCACCACGAAAAAAACGACTGTAATAGACAAGAGAAGGAGAAAAAGCAATAAAAGCCATCGCTGCAATTGTCCCTACAGGGCCAAGCCACCGACGGAGCATTAAAGGCAATGCAGTCAAAAAGATACCGAAAAAAGCTGCTGATAATCGTGCCGTGTAATCACTATCCTGAAAAATGATGAACGTTGCAGCTTGCAAAAAGTAGTAGAAAGGACCATGGAAAACAGGATCATGAATGTAATGACCATCAAATGCCAATTGCCAAGACCAAAATGCATGGATACTTTCATCGTGATGGAGAGTAATAGAGCCTAGATCCCAAAACCGTAAACCAGCAGCACATATAATTATTATTATGTAAGAAGATATCTCCCACCTTGACAGACTTGATTTCCCCAACCGGGGATAGAACAAACTGGAAACATTAATATGAGAAAGCATCGTTCTGTAGTTTAAGGGTTACCTGTATATAAATTCCCCATCAATGGGCAGGAACCATATAAATACGCGATCCCAACCCTACATCAGAAGCAAAAACTAGCGTTAAAACTTCCTCGAAATTGGGTAAAAGATCACCTGGATATCTGGTTTTTTCTAAATTACCTACAACAATATAATCAGCACCTAATTCTCTGAGAATGGCCAAGGCCATCGTTGGCTCTGAGGCGGTATACACTCCGTCAACAAGGTCTAACCGCCTTCCAATCTCATTTCTTAAATTCTTCGAGGGCCGCCACTGTATTTCATGACCAGGCCAGCTAATAGGTGATTGGAGACCAGTACGTGCAGCAATACGACCAGCCGAAGTGTAATCAATACGATGGGAAGAAATCACAGGATCACCATCACTATTGCGATACCAAGTTCGACCACTCCCCTCCACAATAATTACCTTTTTATTCACATTACTTTGTAACCAATGAACAATGGCATTATCGCTTGAATCAACATAGGCTAGCCCATTCAGGGTAGGGTCACTCATATTTTCATTAACACGATTAGGAATGGCGATAGAAATATATACCAATGAAGATGCGATTAGAGCTACCACTAATATACCGAAAATAGGTTGAGTCAATCTATAAGACTGTAAGCGTCGAAATGCTTCTACTAAGGAAATTGCACCAACAACAGCTGAGAGAATCCAAGACTGATACATAAGCTTAAAAACAGTATTTGAACGGGGATGGACATCTTCAAACACATCACGAATATAAAAAAATTCAGAACCATAGCAGAGTAGAGTTGCTAAAATTGCAATTGCTGCAAGCATGACCGCAACAAATCGTTTGTTTTTAAAAAATACGATAAGCGCATAAGTGTAGGACCATAATAAGAATCCCTCAAAAATAACAGTAGCCCAGCCACTAGCTGAACGTTCAATTTCAGTAATGGAACCACTCACCGCAATAAGCCAGATAAGACAAGGCAAGACAGGCAAAGCACAAGAAACTAACGAAACTCGCCAAGAAATCTTTTTCGCATCACGTAATGCGAAAATTACCAATGGGAACATAGCAAGAAGCATTGGACCATTCAAAAGAATTAACTTTTCAAGTGAGGAACCTGAGCCCATATATGGAGCTATACCTGCTGCTTGAGTAGAAAAAGTAGCATACCAAGGTCCATATATAGCAAGCGCTAAACATAGAATAGGAATAAGCCAACTACATATTCTTATTAAGGACCTATATGAGAAATCGGTTCTCAAGTTACGAGCTATTCCGGCCACCACAATCACAATATTAAATGTCACAATATCCCAGGCATTTACAAAAACAAGGGAACCCATTACAAACGCGAGAAGAATTCCAAATACCGGATTATGTAAATGTGAATGAAAAGATAGAGAACCTCGTGAGCGCCAAACCCCAGCAGCAACCCCCAAACTTAAAATTGTTCCGGGAATGGACATTAAATGAGGATGCAAGTCCCCTAACAGAAAAGAAAAAGCCGGAAATTCTATAATTGTTTCAGGAATTAATCTTGTCGCTCGCCACCAAAACCAAAACTCCGTGGGATACCAAGATGTCGAAACTACTTCAACCAGTGAAGCCAATCCAAGTGTTTTTAAAAAACCATCAGATAAATCAAAATGAAGAGCTGCCAATTCAAAAGAACCAGTAAGCGAACCAGAAAAAAGCAATAACACTATGCCCAAGCTACTAGCAGCAAAAATTGGTAACGAAGAAGCTTTTCGGCTAAACCATCGAAATAAGGTGGTAATCAATGAAAATATAGCGGTAGCACTCCCTGCAAAAACTAAAGCAAGTGCCAAGTTATATCCTACTGATGTTGATATATTAGTGATCAAAATAAGAAGGCCTGCTTGAACAAAGCCACCATAATAATATGAAAGAGATTCACCCGAAAACCAAGGATCATGTGGCGGATAATTAGGGGACTCAATAACTGCATTTAGCATCATCAAATCCATAGGCTGCTCAGTATGTACAATTTCAGGTGTATAAATTCGAAAACTTAAATAAGCAAAAAAAGCAATGGTAAATACTACCAATATACATATTCCAAATGGAGTTACCCTTCGCAGAGTTCTTAAGAAATGACGGTCTGTCCATGCAATAAAAGCGGATAATGCCGCAAAACAAATAAACAAAAAGGTTATAGAACCCATCCCATTAGGTAGACCAATAACTCGTAGTAAAAACCAAACAGTCGAAAGAACAATTAGACCAAGAGGGAGAGAAAAACCTATGCCAGCATCAACGAAACGACGAAACATTCTCATAGTTAATGGAACCGTGAAAACGCCAATCAAAATTGAAACTGCCCAAAAGGATAAAGCTTCTACCATAAGTTACTTAATTAAGAATAGCGTCAACAAAAACTTCAGGGTTAAAAGGTGATAAATCCTCAAGTGATTCACCTGTCCCAATTAGGTATATAGGGATCTTTAATTCACTAACAATAGCGAAAGCTATTCCACCACGAGCTGTACCATCAAGCTTTGCAAGAATGATCCCAGTCAGATCTACATAATCAGAAAAAATTTTTGCTTGTTGTAAACCATTTTGCCCGGTAGTTGCATCTAGAATAAGTAAAGTTTCATGAGGGGCGTTTGGTAGATTTCTATGAATAACTCTTTTTATTTTCTTTAATTCATCCATCAAATTGCTCTGGTTATGCAAGCGACCTGCCGTATCAACAATAACTGCATCTATATCAGTCGCCTTTGCTGCAGCAATCGCATCAAAGGCGACTGAACTAGGATCAGAACCACTTTGATGCGAAATTACTCGAACACCAAGCCTCTCTCCCCAAATTTTTATTTGCTCAACAGCAGCAGCTCGAAAAGTATCTGCTGCGGCCAAAATACAAGAAATACCTCTTTCCTCAAAGGCAAAGGCGAGTTTTGCAATCGAAGTTGTTTTTCCGGCACCATTAACACCTACAACAAGAATAGCAAAAGGCTGGGGTAACTCTTCTTCCGGAAAACCCCAGGTAGGAACCCTACCTAGTGGAACATCTAGAATTTCAATTAACTCATTCCGTAGCAGCTCTCTAACAGCAGTACTAGATTCGATTCTTTTTTCACGTACATTTTGACGAACCTTTTCAAGAATATATTCCGTAGTAGGAAGGCCAACATCGGCAGATATTAGTACCTCTTCAAGATCATCCCAAATTGAATCATCAAAATCTTGTTTAGTAAAAATAGTGGAAAGTAAATCAAATCTAGAACGTGTTTTTGCTACAGCACTTTTTGTTTTCTTTTGAATTTCCTTTGAGTCCCCGCGCCACCACATTTATACAAATATCCGTGTGTTATCACAGATTAGCGGACAAACGCATTGAGAGGGTTTTTGAAAATCCTTCGCGTCCCATCGAAACACCATAAATGGCATCTGTCGCTTCGATAGTATGACGATTATGAGTAACAACTAAAAATTGTGTTTTTTTCGACAATTTTTTTAATGCATCCACGAACCGACTGACATTGGCTTCATCTAGTGAAGCATCAGCTTCATCCAGAATACACATGGGGGCTGGTTTAACCATTAAAAATGAAAACAACAAAGCAACGGCAGTGAGAGAACGTTCACCACCAGATAAAAGATTCAACGATCTTAGGTTTTTCCCTGGAAGTTGCACTTCAATTTCGATACCCGAACCTGTTGGATCATCTGCATTTTCAAGTAACAAGCCCGCCTTACCTCCACCAAAAAAAGCGGTAAAGTTATCCGAAAATGCAACATTTACTTTTTCAAACACATCTTTAAACAAAGACCGGATCTTTTCGTTCAACTCCGATATAGCTCCATGAAGCTGTTTTTCCGTCTCTGACAAGTCATCAATTTGAGCGATAAGGAAATTGTATCGCTCTTCACTTTCAATTAAATCATCAGCAGCTTCCTGATTTACAGGACCTAATCGACGAATCTGAGCACGTAACAAGTGCACTTCATCCTCAAGCGCATTCATATCAAGCAATGCTCCACCACGAATTAATTCTGAATTACCCTTAGCAGCCAGAGCGTTCTCAATATCATCACTATTGCCTACTGAATTCACCGAAGAGACAGGATCCAGCAACCCTATCCCTCCACCAGAAAGAGGCTCAAATCCATCACGCTCCATTTCTTCACGTATAGAGACACGTCTTTCAGTCGAACGAAAAACCTCAGACTCTAAAGTTAGACGTTTCTGCTGAGTTTTCAACAAAGATGCCTGCCCCTCTTGATGCAGTGACTTTAATTTACTCTCTCGATCTTCAAGTGCTGTAAAGCTAACCTCATAAGGCTCCAGACTTTTACACAAATCTTCATATTCACTCTTGAGCAGATCTAGCTGAGCTCCCTTATCAGCGATAAGAACATCTGTCTGCTCACCATAAGAAGCTAGTTCAGTGATTTTCGATTCTCGTTCTTTGATTCCAGCATTCAACCTAACAACATTTTGTGTATGTTGGTCATATATTCTTTTACGAACTTCTACATCACTTTTTAAATGTGCTAACTTTCTTGAAACTTCTCCCGCCTGGGAAATTGCACTTTCAAAGATAGCAACTGATTCATTTAAATTTACTACCACTTGCAAAAGCTCAACCTCCAACGAATCCTTCCGACTCTTAATTTCGACAAGTGCAGTAGCACTTTCAGCTTTGTTCTTCTTTATCCGCTCTTGTTCCAGATCAAAAGTATTTAAATCACTAGCAATCACATCCCGCTCTTGAACACTTTTGTAATGAGCTTCTTGCACAGAACCACGTTCACGCCGAATATCATCTAGTCTTGAATGTGCATCATCAAGTTGACTGGCAGTATCATCGACCTGTGTACTCACCCGATTAACTGCTACACGGGCACTTTCAACTTGGCCTTTTGAGGATCGATCACGATCTTTCAACTCTTTTATCAGACCAACCAATTCATGACGATCCCGTTCGCGAGCAATTGCACCTGCGGCCGGAGTTTCTTTGTTAGTAGAACCACCAATCAATGTTCCATTGGGCTCAATTATTACACCATCAATTGTGACGATTAATCCGCCAAAAGCACGTTTTGACATTTTAAACGCAGTTTCAATATCAGAAACAACAATCACTCGGCCAAGAATTGTCTCGACAAAAGGTCGCACCTCATCGTCAAAATTAATTAAACGGCTTGCAACACCGAGAACACCTCGTTCTTTAGCAAGATTTAGCGGCACTGTCTTCTTAAAAGAATCAACAGGTAAGAAATGTGCTCTCCCTAAAGTATTTTTCTGCAAAAGTTCAATAGCACGGATCGCCTCATGACGGTTCTCAATAACGACGGAATGAAACCTTCGTTCTAACACAGCTGCAATAGCCGTTTCTAATGCATGAGGAACTCGTAAATGGTGCACCAAAATTCCAATTACCCCAGAAAGATCACGCCCTTCTTCACTAAACTGGACAATTGCTTCAGGACCAGATGACAAATCTGTGTGCTCAGTATGTATATGGTTTAATGTCGCAAATCGACCTTCTAAGGCGTCTAAGTCACGTAACACGATATTGCTCTCTGTCTCGTACTTACGTAGTTCTTCTTGTACACGTGTAAATCTTGCACGAGCCTCAGTAACTGCAGCTTGAGCAGTACCCACTTCTTTCTCACGAACATTAATGATTTCTGTAATAGATTCTTCTTTTTGCTTACTATCTTCTACTGCCTTTATAGCATCTTTCAGCCTAGTTTCGATTGCTAAACGTTCGCCTATATTTTCTTCAATTTCATCCACCGAAACCTTAGGGGAAAGTTGCTGATGTTTTTCACTCAGCCAGGAAAGTTCTGTTTTTAATTCACTTTCCCGTAAGCGTAAAGATGACACGGTCGCTTCAGCTCCATCAGAAACATCTTTTGCAAGGTTGTATTCAATTTGAACTGTCTGGAGTTGCTCTCCACTTCTCTCAAAATCAGGCTCCCCATCTTGTGCACTTAAAGCAACGTACTCTTTCTGGAAACCATTCAACTCTTCGTCAACTTCTTTGATACGATCAGCTATCACTGCTCGACGTTCACGATCGAGAACAAGATCGTTTTCTAATTTTGCTAGCTTCAACTGAGCTTCAATACGCTCCCGCTCACGACTCGTAAAAGCCTCTCTGTGACCTTTTATCTGGTCACCAATTGCTGTCAGTGATTCCAAAAATTCAAAAACACGTCTCTCTGCTGAATCCTCTTCTGCAAGACACTGATCTAACGCGGCATTAGCACTTACAATGGAATTGTGGGCCTCATCCCACCGCATGCCATGATAATCCAACAATATGCTATTTAAACGATCGGTTAACTCCTTATACTTTACCGATCGATCTGCCTGCCTACGCAATCGATTCAAGTTTGGTTTTAGTTCATCAGCTATAAGCTGGAGTCGCGATAAATTCTCAGCAGTGTCACTTAAGCGCTTATTAGCATCAACAATTCGGCTCCGATATTGCTTCACACCAGCAACATCATCAACAAGCGAACGACGCTCTTGTGCGGTCATCGTCAAAAAATGATCGACAGCCCCCTGATTTAAAAAAGCATAAGAATTCTGTCCAAGATTAACTTTTTGCAAAATATCAAGAAGGTCACGATGAAGAATTCGAGTACCGTTTAACAAATACTCACTCGTTCCGTCTCGATAAGCCCGTCTTGCAATCTCCACTTCCTTAAAATCAAGTGGGAATTCACCATCAGAATTATCGATAGTAATAACAACTTCAGCCATGCCAAACCTAGAATTAGAACCCCCTGCAGCATGGATAACGTCATCTTGTTTCTTTGCTCGTATTAAACGCGAGTTTTGTTCACCAAGGACCCAACGTACAGAATCAGCTACGTTACTTTTACCTGAACCATTCGGACCAACTATTGCAGTTACCCCCGGATCGAATTCAAATGGCGTCTCATTCGCAAAACTTTTAAAGCCAGTAATTGTTAATTTTCTGATAAACATTAGACTCGAGCCCTGCTCTCATAGTGACTGAGCTCCTTCCTATGATTCTCTGGAGATTCCAGATAGCCGCCGTCTTTATAGCTGCTATTTTCATTATCTTCAAAACTATTACACGCTTGCTCTGCAGCACGCCTCTGTGCCTCACGCTTATTGCTACCGTAGGCACGTGCTAAAAAACGATCTCCGGCTCGGACTTCGACATAAAACCTTTCTTTAGGAGAGTCTGCTTGTTCAGAAACAGTAAAATATTCAGGAGCACTATGCCAGCGTGCTTGGCATAAATGCTGTAAGGCCGATTTCGGATCAACCGGCACGCCATCGTTCACTACCCGTTGGATTTCAACTTTTAGAGATCGCCTAACAAAGGTCTCAGTTGAGCGAAGCCCCTTGCCCATGTATATGGCCCCTACTACAGCTTCAAAAACACCTGCTAGATTCCGGATACGTGAACGACCACCTGCCAATTCTTCTCCACGACCAAAAATAAGCTGGCTGCCTAGATCAAGACGCTCTGCAGCGGCTGCAAGTGCTTCACCGCAGACAATATCTGCACGCATCCTAGTAAGATCTCCTTCAGTAGCATTTGGACAGGCAACAAATAGCACACGTGCTATCACCGCACCTAGCAAAGCATCACCGAGAAACTCAAGTCTTTCGTTATTTGGCCCACCCTCTCTATCTTCGTTTGTATACGAAGCATGAGTCAGTGCCTCTCGTCGGAGATCCTCGGAAAGAGTATCGAAAACCTGGAGCCCAGTATTCACTAAAACGTGACTTCTCCTTAATAAAACAATTTTGCACAAATGCAAGAAATGTTTACATGCCTTAGTGAATGCTAGTACTGATTTCCTGAAAGTCAAGAGATACGCTAGTCTGCGAACAATGAACACAAGTATTTGCACGGTCTGTAGTAAAAATGTTTCTGCATCTATGCAATCCTTTTGTGGAAGTTGTGGGAAATTATTTCATCTGAATCAGAAGAGCGATCTTACAAGAAAAGATTGTGGGGAAGTTTGGTTAGATGAGGAACGGATTGGCTTAATGTTTAGATGTGCTAACTGTACAAAACATGAAAATATCGAAGGGACCTCTTGATGAGCCCAACAACCAATAGACGTAAACGAAAAACAAGAGCGCGACAAAGTGATAACCATGAAACTCAGAAAAAAGAATCTACCATAACTACAAAAAATATCCCCGATCTACCAACCTGGAATTGGCGCACATTTCCTGTAATTATGGCCTTTGGCTTAGGAGGATTTCTTGGGATGATCTTAGGTGCTGAGTCGGGAATAATTGCAACTATCGCTTTATTCATATTTGTAGGGATCCTTGGATTTTCACTATCTCGCTTAGCAATACGCTTCTTGATGTTAAAAGGGTTAATAAAACCACAACCACAACGCAACAAATAAAGGAGGGTTTATGTTTCAAGGAGTAGTTCTGCACGAAGGTGGAGTACGTGAGCACACAGAGCAAGCTGTAGTTGCAGAACAACATGGCTTTGATTCGGTATGGGTAACCGAGGTGCATGGGCCAGATGTTGTCACGGTATTAACTGCAGCCAGCGCTAACACAAAAAGGGTTACTCTAGGCACAGGCATTGCACCAATCTATATACGTGATCCCTACCTCGCAGCCACAACCTTTGGAGCTTTGCATGAATATTCAAGCGGGAGAATGATTGCAGGATTTGGTGTAAGTACGCCTGCAATTGTAACAAACTGGCATGGACAAAATTGGTCCAAACCAATAGCGAGTATGCGGGAATATGTAGAACTTTTCCGTAAATTAACTGCTGGGGAACGTTTAAAACATAACGGCCTATTCCAAACAGTTGGGGGACCAGCACGTCCAATCAGTGAACCAGTGATTCCAGTTTTTATAGGTGCCTTAGGAAATAAAATGCTTGAACTTGCAGGTGAAATTGCTGACGGTGTCATTTTGAATTTTCCAACTGTTTCTGCTTCAAAAAAGGCGATTCGAGCGATAGAGAGGGGACTGCACAAAGTAAAGCGTGAGCGAAAAGAAATAAGAATCACCGCCTTCTTGCGCACTGTTATACACGATGATTACGAAATTGCAGCAGCGCCTTTAAAACAAGAATTACTCAATTACTTTATGGCACCAGTGTACGAGCAATTGTTTCGTGAAGATGGATATGAGGAAGACTGTGATCTGTTTCTCCAGCGCTGGAACGCAAGGGAAAGAGATCAAGCTATCAATGGCATCTCAGAACGAATGATTCGCGATCACGCAATAGTTGGCCAAACACCAGAAGAATGTAGAGACATCGCAGCTGCATTTAAGAATGCTGGTGTGGATGAATTGATCTTGTACCCGATCGCCCCAAGTGATGCTCCTGATGAGCAAGAAGCGATTTTACAAACAACTAGACTCCTTTCAAACTAGTGAGTCTCTCTCCTGTGCAAACTTCCCAGGCAATAGCTAGGAAAATGTGAGCCCACATCGAACCAGGGCAGTAAGTAATCACACGATAACCTTCGAAATCCCCGAAGTATCGTCTAAACACATCCTGATCACCTCGAACTCTATGTAACTCCAAGACATCCATAAATGCCTGCTTTTCAGCTTTCCTCGGACCATCTGAAGAACAAGCTAATGGCGCAGACCAAAGCACAGTGTCCAAAATGACAAGAACTGAATCCAATCCGGCACGCACTAAATCTGCATCTTCAGGGGAAATAGTTAAGCTTTTGACTGAATTAACTACAATCCCTTCAACGGCATCCCGCCAAATTAAAGTTTTTCGATCAAGGGGCCGTTCTTCAGATAATTTTTTATAAGGTGTCCGTACATTATCTACGTCTAAAATTTCTGGCAAGCAATCAATAGCCGTATCGATACGGCCAACAAATTTAGGTTCGAACCTTGAAACAAAAATCGTATCTACAGGGCAAGATAGCGCTTTCTCCTTATCTTGCTTGATACCTACCACACGTCTTTCGAGAGGTGGCCCGGATACTTTTTCATCGAACCAACTATTTAAACGCCTTGTTAATGAATCCAAAGAAGAAAAATTTTCAGGCAAGTTCTACCCCATTTTCCTCTAAATCTTTAAGAATCTGTACTTGTACGTCTCCATCGGTAGAACATACACAGTTTGAAACGACAGCAACTTCAAATCCTTTTGATAAAGCCTCTATAGCCGAATCACGTATACAAAAATCTGTACTTAAACCCACAAAAACAATTTTTTGGATATTTCGGTCGCGTAGTAACGTCTCCATCAACGTTGGTTTAACAACTCCTGATTCAAGGTCTCGAACGGAAAAACAGGAAAAGGCATCTTCACCATCGATACCTTTTCTCAAAACATCGCCAGCTATTTCTAGGTTCGGATGTATCTGTGCCCCCCAAGAATTGCGCACACAATGCTCACCAGCACGACCATTATGGGATGCAAAATGCTTCGTCGTTGACGGATGCCAATCTTGGGTATAAATCACTTCACCACCACTTGCACGACAAAGATTTATTTCAGCGTTGATGTGCGAGATAATTTCTGAAGCTCCTGGGATATAGTGCGACCCTTGTGGATCAGAAAAATCATTCTGGAGATCTATTACCAAAAGAGCTATGTACTTATTGTATTGAACCATTTCCTTTAATTATTTATCTGTGCAGTTACTACAGACATCTGCTCCTCTATAGTTTGTCCTCGAAATATCTCATAGGTGTATGTTATTAAAGAGAATATACACAAACATGACAAATCAAAATGAGCATTGAATCAGTAAACCAAAAACCAGAGGGTCCTTTAGCAGGCCTACGTGTCTTGGACTTCACCTGGGCTCTAGCTGGACCATTTGGAACTATGCAGCTTTCAGATCTTGGTGCTGAAGTCGTAAAGGTTGAACACCCTAAAGTTAATGAGAAACAACGGGGTTTTGGTCCTTATTACGAAGGTATTTCCACTTTTTTATTCAGTGTTAATCGTGGTAAACAAGGAATTTGCGTAGATCTAAAAGATGCCGAAGGGAAAAAAATAGCAAAACAATTAGCAGGTAAGGCTGATGTTCTAGTAGAAAATTTCAGGCCAGGAACAATGGCAAGGCTCGGGCTAGACTATGAAACACTTCGTACTGATTATCCAAAATTAATCTATGCAGCCTTAAGTGGATTTGGACAAACAGGGCCATATAGTAATCTATCCGCAGTTGATGCAGTTGCCCAAGCCATGGGTGGAACTATGTCATTAAATGGTGAATTAGATGCCCCGCCTATGCGCATAGGTGTCAGCATAGGAGATATGGTTGGCGGGCTTTATTTGGCAATGGGAATACTTGCCGCAGTGCATTCACGTGAGAATACAGGACAAGGACAACTATTAGATGTCTCCTTGATGGAAGCACAAATAGCACTTTGTGAAAATGCAATCGTTCGACATTCTGCATTTGATGAATCACCTTCTCGTCAAGGTAGTAGACATGCACTACTTGCACCATTTGGCCCCTTTAAAACCTCGGATGGCTATTTAGTAGTTGCCAATGTCAAAGATTGGGAAATGTTCTGTGCCTTGATTGAGCGTGATGACTTAGGCCAAGACAAACGCTTCAAGAATAATCAGGTTCGTTTAGCCAATACAGAAGCGCTTGAGTATGAGCTAACAAGTACCTTAAGTAAAAAAACTACAGCTGATTGGTTTAATATTTTGGAGGTTTCAAACTGCTGCTCGGTGGGAAAAGTAAACAGCATTGCAGATCTTTTTACGGATAAACATGTGAAGGCACGAAATGCGCTTGTAAGTATTCCATTACCGTACGGAAAGCCAGGAACTTTAAAGCTACCTAATACGCCATTAAGACTGTCCGAAACACCTGCAAAAATCAATCGACCGATGCCAGAGCACGGTGGTAATACGGATACAGTCTTACAAACTTGGCTAGGTCTAAACGATGAGGATATAGCGGCGCTTAAGCAAAATGGATCAATTAAATGAGTGCGGCTACTGAATTCCACACAACAGAAAACAATGCAAATGGCTTACGTCAAATACACTTCAATCTGAAGATTGGTCCTGAAAATATTCCAGGTCTTCTTCAGCTTCCAGAAGGCGAAGGGCCGTTCCCACTTGTATTTGTCCAGCACCCAGGCTTATCTAGCAAAGACGAACTCTATATTTCTGGAACTGCCAAGGCCTGGGCAAAAAAATACTCATGGGCTTGTGTTGCATTAGATGCACCAGGACATGGTGAGCGCGCAATAGAAAATCCTCTAGCTGCTCTAAGTGATGAGTACAAAGCAAAAGCACTCAGCGAACAATTTTCAATAGAAGTAACCTCAACAATTGATATTTTGGCAAAAGAATATCCGATCAACTTAAAGGAAATTGGTTACTGGGGTTTTTCACTAGGAGCCTTACTAGGTGTACAAGCCTGTGCTTTAGATCAAAGATTTAAAGCAATCGTTTTAGCAGCTGCAGGAGTTAGCCCACTTACTGGAAAATTTACTGAAGATGTCCATAAAGGCTTACACACGACAGCTGTACTTCTACTTGCAAAAACTGACGATGAAATTATTTCCAGAGCATCTACAAAAATACTTTTCGAAAACATCCAATGCCGTCGCAAAGAATTACGATGGTTACCAGGTGGGCATTTTATGATCGGTGGGGATGTAATTACCGCAGGTGAAGAGTGGTTATTAGAAGAATTGACCATGCTAAACAAGACTACGCAGCAGATATAAAGCCTGGAGTTCCCTACATGGATGCGTCATGGATCTGGATGGTTGTACTCTTAAGTTTTATTCTCGGATTATTTTATTTGGCCAGACGCTAAACAAAACAGTGCCTAACTCTTACAGAATTAACTGTGAATCATTACCCTTTTAGCGCTGGATTCTTTGTGTTATCCCAAGTAACAACACCTTCTGGCTTAAAAACTACCCAACGTCGAGTACGACCCGATGCAGTTGCAGAATTACGAGGAATCTCACTTGTGTCATTAGAAGTTGAGTACTTCTTCCCCATTTGCAAACGTGCTTCCTCGAGATCAGAGTCTGCAGCTTCAGCTTCAGCATCTTCAAGAACAGTTGCTTTCCCTTGTAACATCACACCTTGAAGCTCATAGAACAACTCATTACGGTCTACTATCACAGTCGCGTTTGAATTACGACGCAGATTTCGTACCTTTTGCCCCCTACAAATTGTATAAACCTTGCCGCCGGCCCAGCCATACCAAAGTGGCGTTACATTAATACGACCGCCAGGGCTAAAAGTCGCGATACGCATATTTACACAAGTTTTCATAAATGTATCAATTTCTCCGGGGGACATGGCCAACTCTTTAGATAACGGCATTGAAAACTCCTAGCTTAAACATTACAGAATTGGAGCGGGCGAAGGGAATCGAACCCTCGTCTCAACCT
>CAWVTC010000006.1:0-24538 GCA_963933025.1 uncultured Dehalococcoidia bacterium
TTATCCGAACGGTTTATGCTGGCGACGGTATCTATGATGGTCCTATCGGACAAGCGCTTAAAGAAATGGCGCTTGACCAGAAAACGCTTAAATCTTATCGGAAATATGATCCTGCAGAAGCTAAGAAAAAATGGGAAGCTGCAGGTTCCCCCTTGGACAAAATTCGTATTGAGTGCAACCAAGATCCACGTTCAACTTCATTGGGTGAATTTGTGGCACAAAGCCTTAAGAAATCTCTTGGGATTGAGACTGAAGTACTCGTCCATGACATATCCACTTGGGTAGCTCGCGCTCGAGAACCAGAGAAGCAGTGGGAACTGTTTGTCGTTCCTTATGGCGCCAGCACAACGCCGGAAATCTATAGCATGACTATGATGAATCCAAACGCGTTCGCAGGTGTTTCATGGAGCTTTGGGATGGATCAGCCTGATGCCGGAATAGTAGCTGATGCCCAAAAAATTGTTGACTTAGTTGAAGCTCAATCTGCAGAGGTCGACACCGAAGCTAGGATAGAGAAGCTTCATGAATTGCAGCGCTTTATCTTAGATGACGTTCTAGTTGGCATTAATATGCCAGTTCCGGGTCATTCGTATATCGTCTACAACAAACGATTGCGTAATTTCCCAGAAGATGACTACTTACTAGGTTCGCTTTTTAGGCGTAATCATGACATGTGGATCGCATCTTAGAAAACTTTAAAGAGTTGACTCCACTGGAAGGTTCTAGCTGATGCAAGCCTACATTCTGCGTCGACTAATCGCGATTCCTTTTATGCTAATTGGAATTACGCTACTCTTATTTTTTCTGCTTTTTCTACGCCCAGGAAACGCTGCATTAACAAATTTTGGGTTAGTTAACCCTGATCAAGCATGTGACAAGGGTGAGCGTGGAACATATCAATCAACTGGTTCAGGTTGCGAAGGTGGTCTTGCAAAATTGGAAAAGGAGTATGGCCTTGATAGACCCTTCTTTGTGCAATATGGAGACTGGGCAATCCATGCCATTCAGGGGGACTTTGGCCTCTCGCTAAAGAATCGTCGTTCTATTAGCGCTCAAATTGGAGAACGCCTTCCAACGACTATCGAAATTGGGATAATCACTATCATCCTTTCCACCTTAATCGGAGTCCCTGTGGGAATTATCTCTGCTATTAAACCTGGATCCTGGATTGATGGTACGTTGCGAATTACAACGATCATCGGGATTTCTGTGCCTAATTTTTGGGTGGGTACATTAGCTATAATGCTTCCAGCACTTTGGTGGGGTTGGACTCCCTTAGCTAGAAATTATG
The DNA here is from genome assembly GCA_963933025.1 of uncultured Dehalococcoidia bacterium. Classification (GTDB taxonomy): domain Bacteria; phylum Chloroflexota; class Dehalococcoidia; order Tepidiformales; family Tepidiformaceae; genus JAKUNN01. Next base: position 1,292 of record CAWVTC010000006.1, read on the forward strand.
AAAATTTTATTGATTCACCCCTTACCAATCTCAGTATTGTAATTTGGCCGGCGCTTGTGCTTGCGATAGGTAGTGCGGCCTATGTTGCACGTATAGTTCGTTCATCAATGCTGGAAACCCTCTACGCTGACTTTACAAGAACCGCACGAGCAAAAGGGCTAACAGAACGAATCGTTGTCCTCCGTCATGTATTTCGTTCATCAATGATTACTGTACTAACCGTAATTGGCGTGCAATTGGGAGCTATTCTAGGGGGATCAGTTATCGCTGAACAAATTTTTGCAGTTCCCGGTTTAGGCTTGCTTATCTTTGAAGCAATCATGGGCATTGACTACACCCTAGTACTCGGTGGAATGACAATGTTTGCGCTTATGTTTATGATCGTTACTTTGGCAGTCGATCTCTTATATACACTTGTTGATCCAAGAATCAGGTATTAATTATGTCTGAAATTTCTAACGCTAATGAAACTCCACCATTATATGAGCTACAAGTTGTTCCGCCCAAAAGACGACTTGATGGACTACGAAGATTTTTAAAGCAACAACGCCTTGGTTCCTTCGGAGCCATCATTATAATAACCGTTGTTTTTGGTGCAATAGCTGCCCCCATTCTTCACACAAGTGACCCAAGAGAATTTGGGGAAAACATTCTAGTTGGTCCTTCTGGGGAAAATTGGTTTGGTACAAATCGTGATGGTCGTGACGTATGGAGTCGCGTACTCTATGGCGGCCGTGTTTCTCTAAAAATTGGGCTTGCGACTGTAATTCTTACCATCCTTGGGGGAACCTTAATTGCACTAGTCGCGGGTTATTTAGGTGGCATTTTTGATTTTGTTCTTAGCCGCATGGGAGATATATTAATAGCTTTTCCTTCAATTTTATTTGCTCTTACTTTACGAGCCTCAATAGGCGAAGATATGCCTGGGCTAGGTTCTTTTTTACCTGCAGATGAATTGCTACTTGTAGTAGCAATTTGCGTCGTATTTACACCTGTAATCTTCCGCATAATGCGTGGTAATGTTCTTGAGCAAAGGAATACTACCTATGTGGAAGCCGCGAGGGTAATTGGAGCACCAGAATCTCGAATTATGCTTCGTCATATCCTGCCTAACTTATTAGGCTTAATGATTATTGTTACCAGTACAACATTGCCGGCAGCTATTTTGACTGAATCAGGACTTTCTTTTCTCGGAGTCGGAGTAGATATTGGTACACCGTCTTGGGGAGCTGACCTTTCTGGAAATGCCCGTGTTTACTTCTCTCGAGCACCATGGATTGCAATTTTCCCTGGACTTGCCCTAAGCGTAACAGTTCTTGCATTTAACCTTTTGGGCGATGCCTTGAGAGACGCGCTTGATCCTCGTCTTAGAGGGCAAAGATAAACATGCGCTTAGACGCCTGAAATGATCTTTTTTCGAATAGCTATATTTTTAAATATTTAGTAAAAAGACCTTTGTTTAACGACTTTGCTAGGAAATAAAGCGATAAACCTCTAGAACGGCTACACTTCATATTATCCCGCTTTAGGTGGTAAGTTTTAAACCATTGAGAGGTATGTTATGGCTGGCCCTTTAACAGATGTGGTAGTTCTGGATCTCACACAAGAAATTGCTGGACCATACGCTACAAAATTGTTTGCGGATTTTGGAGCAGAAGTTATTAAAGTGGAACCCCCTAACGGAGATCCGTCCAGGCAATTAGGACCATTCCCAAACAATTTGGCTGGCTGGCAATTAGGCTCAGCCCCAGATGAAGAAAAACACTTAGAAAAAAGTGGTACCTTTTTTTACTTCAATACTAATAAGCGCTCAATTGCTGTCGATCTCGAAAGTAAAGGTGGCAAAGAAGTGTTTTGGCGACTTGTAGACAAAGCAGATGTCGTAGTTGAAAGTTTCAAACCTGGGAAAATGGATGATCTTGGTATTGGTTGGGAGGCCATCTCTTCCAGAAAAGCTAACGTGCCGTTAGTATCGATTACTAATTTTGGCCAAACAGGCCCATATAAAGATTATAAAGGTACTGACTTGGTCCTTTATGCCTATGCGGGTGAGATGTACTCAACAGGTCTTATAGACAGAGAGCCCGTAAAAATGTATGGGACAGCAGCACTTGTGCAATCAGGTTCAGCAGCTGCTACCGCAATCATGGGAGCAGTAATGATGGGGCGATGGCAAGGAGTAGGACAACATGTCGATTTTTCGATAGCAGACAGCCATTTAGTTGGTGTCGATCGAAGACATGCAACTGTAATGGGCTATCAGTTTTCAGGACGAACAACCCTTAGGGCACCAGCAAGCGGGGCTCGACTTCTTGGAGGTGTTTATCCTTGCCAAGATGGCTGGGTCGACCTAGATGGTGGAGGGGCTCGTTTCCATCGATCAGCTAGACAATTCCTAGGTCATCCTGAATGGCTTGAAGATCCTAAGTGGGACGATCCAAGCATTCATCAAGATCCTGCAATGATTGAAGAATTTAATGCTTACTTCTATGTATGGCTTATGGAACATACAAAAAGGGAGATATGGGAACGAGCACGTGAATCTCGGATTTTGTGCGGTCCCCTATTCACCATCGAAGAGGTTTTTGAAGACGAAAACTTTAGAGAACGCGGAGTTTTTCAGAAAGCTTCGCATTCATTTTTAGGAGACTTTGAATTCCCTGGTCGACCATTCATTATGAGCGAATCACCTTGGGAATATAGACGACCGGCACCATTATTAGGAGAACATAGTGCGGAGATTCTAGATGAATGTGGATTTACCACCAAAGAGATGTCACGCTTAGCGATTTCCGGAAATGTTGGAGTACGAGTATGACGGCACAATTACCACTTGAAGGAATACGTGTTTTAGATTTAGGAGGTGTCTGGGCTGGAACCTTTTCAACTCTTCTACTTGCCGATCTAGGAGCAGAAGTCCTGAAACAGGAAAACCAATTTGTGTGGCAACCCAACACAAGGGCTGTACCAGGACCAAACATCCCTTCCCAAATGACCCAAGCTGGGCCTGGATGGATCACAGGTTTTCCGAACAGTGAACCTGGACCAAGACCTTGGAATTACCACCCGATGTTCGTGAGCTTATACCGTAATAAGCGGAGTTTCACATTGGACATTCGGAATGAGAAAGGCCATGAAATACTTGGGGAACTAGCTAAAATCTCTGATGTTGTTATAGAAAACAGCGCGGTCGGGACAATGGAAAAGCTTGGCGTATCTTACGAATGGCTGAAGGAATTAAATCCTGGCATTGTTTTTCTTCGTGCACCTGGATACGGATTAACTGGGGAGTATGTAGCTGCTCGAACAATGGGTTCACATCTTGAAGGTGTAATTGGACACCAATTGTTGCGTGGATACAGAGATGAAGGGCCCGATAGTAATTCGGCTATCTTCTCAGCGGACTACATAGCAGGAACTCAGATTGCATTCGCAATTATGTCTGCGATCTGGGAACGGAAAAAAACAGGTAAAGGCCAGTTTATTGAAATGGCCCAAGCAGAAAATGCTATCGCCATGTTTGCACAGGGATATATGCAATATGCAATAACTGGAACCGAACCTGACAGAGTTGGCAATCAATCAATTTATCCCCAAGAATCGCCAACAGGGATTTATCCCTGTAAACCAGAAGATGATGGTGATCCTGCTCAAGGAAAAGACCGCTGGATAGCAATCTCAATCAGCACTGATTCAGAATGGAAGATTTTTCGAACTGAAATGGGTAACCCTGAATGGGCAATGAGTCCCCAATTAGAACAATGGGAGAATAGGCACTCACAGCATGATGAATTAGATAAGAATATTGCTGAGTGGACACAAAAATTCACCGATTACGAACTTTTCCATAAACTACAAAAAGCAGGTGTGGCCGCAGCGCCTGTTCTAGATGCCTCACGTGTTCCGACAGATGAGCATGTACAAGAACGAGCTTTATATTCTCCTCAAACATTACAAGATCCAATTGGTGAATTCCCATTCCCAACTCCATTGTTTGATTTCCCCGCTGCGACTGGTGGAATACGCAGACCACCCGTAGCAATGGGACAGGATAATGAATATGTATATCGCGAATTATTAGGCATTAACGATGAGGATTGGGATCTCTTAGAAGAAGAGGGGCACATAGCTACTCAATTCAATGATTCACTAATGTAAATTTGTTGAGATGACTACTAGAAACCAAGACAGATTCTTTCAGGCCCTAATAGCCTTTATTTATAGAAATGACCAGCAACACGCCGCCCAACAGCCATCTTGCAATGGTTGCTACAGTATTTGATACCTTTTTTACCAGCTGGTGTAATGGAGGGAACCTCATGATCACAACCATTGCTGTTCTCTTCGCTTCTATGATTCACGCATAACGAGTAAGAAATCCCATCGTAAACATCACGAGCAATTAATGCCCAACACCAGCCAATCCAATTTCTTAGATTTATAGCTGGGTCAATTCTTTTCTTCCCAACCCGTTTAGCATATTTCCGATCAGACTTTCTTCCATCACCTGAATGTTCTAAGACTTTTCGGTCAATCAATTCTAACAATGATGCTTTTTGATCAGATATCTCCGGCTGGATCGCAACATGACCAATATTTTCCCACTCGTTATACCAATCCAATAAACTTCTTTCGACATAGCCAGAGCCATGTACATCATTGGAAAAAAAATCTCCATAATTTTCACTAAACTTCTTCACTACTTCTTGGAAATCCACTTTTTCCGAACCAATTCCTACTAACACCTTAAATTCATAACCGGGAAATTTAACCCTTTCACAGGTTGCAACAATTCGCCCAACCCACCGATGCATATCAAGATGGTACTGACTGGGTTCTTTTGGATAACGATCAAGCTGCCAGCTATCAGATTCAGTAACGTCACTATCATGAGGACGAATAAGCAAATATTTGGACAACTCATTAATTGGACCTATCTCAGTAGCAACAATACCTCTTTCGGCAAAGTCAAGACGTGACTGGTAATCAACAATTCCATCATCTCGAAGAAAAAATCCTGAAGGAGGAAAATACTCAAACTTGTGGATACGAACCATTATGCGATCGTAACGATCTCCTCAATTTTATGCACCTGAAAAAGAATTCTTAAATATTTTCAGGGATTGTGAACGGAGAGATTGCCAAATCCTGCAAAAAACTAGGCTTACGATTATAAAACTTCACATCCATCTCCTGGATAGCACTTGGGGCGCTTACATCAATCCAGCCAAGAATAAGAATAGGCAAGTTGGGAAAATAACTACCTAAAAATCGTATATTCTCCCAATGGACGACATCTGCCTGAACAGGAAATCCACTTATCACGAGAAAATCGAGTTTTAAGTTACGCTGTTCGATTGCCTCGATTGTTAGGATCGTATGGTTAAGTGTGCCTAGATCTGGCCTGGCTACAAGAATTATCCGTGCCTCTAATTGCCTTGCATAATCTGCCATATTCTGCGATTCCGTAATTGGTACTAAAAAACCACCCGCACCTTCAAAAAAGCTAATGTCGTGAGTTGTGCTAATAGCTAAACTCTGCTCCACTAAAAATTCCAAATCTAATGTTTGGAAACTGCGATACGCTGCTATAAATGGCGCTAACGGCTCATCAAGAGAAGAAAAAGTAGAAACAGTAACTGTTTCCGGCAAAGCCTTCCGATAAAATGCCTCATCTCCTTCTAACTTAGGTGCAATAGTCCCTGTTTGCATAGGTTTTATAAGGGCTGTTTTACGTTTTTTTGAAGCTGCGAACGCTAACCAACTCGCAGCAACAGTTTTTCCAACTCCCGTATCTGTACCAGTTATAAAAAATATATCACTCATAGTCACCTACAACGACCAATTTTTTACAGCTGCTAATACAGTATCAATCTCTTCTGTCTCAAACTTTGCATTCAAGTTAAACCTGATACGCGAAGTACCATCTGGAACTGTAGGCGGCCTAATGGCTTTTGCTAAAATACCTGATTCTCTAAGATGCTTTTCCGCAGATAAAGCTTTTACCGCTTCCCCAACAATCATTGGCACAATTTGGGTCTGAGAATTAGATACAGAAAAACCGGCTTGCACAAGCCCAGAACGCAAATGATCAGAAATTTTTCGCAAATGAAGTCTCCGTTCTGGCTCTAACATAACCTTATCAAGCGCAGCTAAAGCAGCACCCACCGCACTTGGTGGAAGCGCTGTATTAAATATGAAAGAACGTGAACGATTTTGTAAATATTCAATTATCGTTGTAGAAGCAGCTACAAATCCACCAACAGAACCTAAAGCCTTTGAAAGAGTTCCGATAATAATTGTATCACCAGGATCTAAGGAAAAGTAATCGAATGCACCTCCACCTGATTCACCCAATACGCCGGTTGCGTGCGCTTCATCAACAATTAAAACGGCTCCATATTTCTTGCTGACAGAAAGCAGCTGGGGTAAATCTACAAGATCGCCATCCATACTGAAAACTGTCTCGCTAACCACGAACTTTTGGTTAGCCTTTGAGTTAGACAAAATCTGTTCCAAATGTTCTAGATCTAAGTGGCGATAGATCGATGTATCTGCACGTGACAAGCGAGTCCCATCAATAATTGAGGCATGATTCAAAGAATCACTACAGATAAGATCCCCCGCAGAAGGCAGTGCGCTTAAAACACCAATGTTCGCAAGGTAACCCGCACTATATAACAATGCAGAAGAACAATTTTTCAAAACTGCAATACGTTTTTCAAGTTGATCATGGAGAGGAGTTGATCCAACCAGCAAGCGTGAAGCCGCAACACTTGTACCGTACATTTCAGTAGCTTCAACAGATGCCTGAATCACTTGAGCATCAGTTGCTAAACCTAGATAATTATTGGATGTCAAATTCAAAAGGCTAGCGCCGTTAATAACGATTTTTTGGTCTTGCCCGCTTTCCGGAGTCAAAATTTTTCGCTGTAAATCATGATCAGCCAAACCCTTTAGCTCCTCATTAAGACGAATCTCTAAGGATGAGTTATGTTGAGAAAATTCTGTCAAGCCCATTTCTTAATGCTTCCGTCATTAGATCAATTTCTTCCTCTTCAATTGAAAGAGGTGGCATTAATACAATAACGTCTCCTAGTGGTCTAATAAAAAGACCATATTCTCGTACGGCAAGACAAACATTCCAAGTAGCCTCGCTATTAGGCAACAGAGGCTCACGAGTTTCTTTGTCAGCAACCAATTCAATACCAACCATAAGACCCTGCTGACGGATATCACCAACATTTGGATGATCCGCAATTCGTTTTGTTAGTAAGTCTGTAAGTAGAGCTGACCGACTTACTACTTGCTCAATAACTTTCCCATCAGAGAATAGGTCAATGCTTGCTATTCCTGCAGCACAACAAATAGGATTACCAGCATATGTATGTCCATGGAAAAGTTTCTTACTTTCCTCTCCATAAAAAGCATCATATATGCGATCCGTTGCTACCGTCGCTGCTAGTGGAAGATAACCACCAGTAATCCCCTTTCCAAGTACCATAATATCCGGGGTAACCTGTTCCAAATCACAAGCAAACATTGCACCAGTCTTTCCAAATCCTGTCGCTACTTCATCAGCAATAAGGAGCACATCATACTGGTCACATAGGTACCTAATCGCCCGCAAATGATCATCTGGGGAAACAATGATTCCTGCAGCACCCTGTACACGGGGTTCAATAATTAATGCAGCAATTTGACCTGAAAACTGATCCAGTAACGGACGCAATTGAGCAGCACACTCACTCGTACACACCGAGCCTCTTGAACACATAGTACAGCGATACTGATAAGGATTAGGGAAGCGTATGGGCTCGAATAAGAGTGACTGATAAACATCTCGAAAAGGACCCTCACCACCAACACTAACTGCCCCCAATGTATCACCGTGATAAGCCATCTCAAGGGAAATAATCCGGTTTCGTTCAGGGTGACCTTGATTCGCCCAAAATTGAATCGCCATCTTAAGAGAAACTTCAACAGCAGAAGCACCATTTTCACTTAAAAAAATATGTTTTAGATCAGCAGGAGTAATTGAATTTAAACGATTTGCGAGTTCGATAGCCGGTTCATGAGTAATCCCTAGCAGCGTGCTGTGCTGTAACTTGGAAGCCTGTTCTTGAATAGCGTTCACTATCTTTGGATGAGAATGACCATGTACATTCGCCCATATTGAAGCAACTCCATCAATGTACTCCTTCCCCTCTGTGTCTATTAATCGGTTAGCTTCGGCACGTGCAATGACGAGCTGGGGATCACGATCAAAGCGAGCCATCTGCGTAAAAGGATGCCAAATAGGATAATCACTCATATGTCCATCCTACCGGCCTTTACAACTATGGACGTATATAGAAAAAAGAGAGAGTATTGTAATCGTATGAATGCAACATCCAAAAAAAGACTTTCCGAACTAGTAGAACAAGCGCTGGAAATTAGAGAACCTAATCGCACCGATTTAGCATGGCTTCTAACAACCCCTGATTTAGACACGCTCGAAATCGTTTCAGCAGTGGGGCAAGTAAGAAAAAAGTTTTTTGGTACACGCGTAAAGATGAATTTCCTTCTCAATATCCAAAGTGGTCTATGCCCAGAGGATTGTAACTATTGCTCCCAAGCTCGGGGTTCAGAGGCTCCTATACCAAAGTATTCAATGGTTGAAAAATCAACCTTTTGTGATGCAGCTACCATGGCGAGAGACGTAGGTGCAACAAGGTTATGTCTAGTAGCAAGTGGTCGTGGTCCTAATGATCGTGAGATTAGAAAGGTCGCTGAAGGTGTCGAAGCTGTAAAAAAAATCGATCCAAGTTTAGAAATTTGTGCTTGCCTTGGGCTACTAGGAGAAGGACAGGCAGAACAATTGCAAGAGGCAGGAGTTTTTGCCTATAACCATAACTTGAATACAAGTGAGAATTTTTATGGCGATATATGCTCAACTCACACATTTTCTGATAGAAAAAAAACTGTAGAACTTGCAAAAGAAGAAGGGCTCTCACCATGTTCAGGAGCATTATTTGGTATGGGCGAAACTAACGAAGATATATTAGATACATGTTATGCATTGAAAGGACTTAATCCTGACTCAGTACCAATTAATTTCCTGATTCCTATAACTGGCACCCCATTATCAAGCCTGAATGAGCTAACCCCACAAAAATGCCTGCGTATTCTTTCCGTATTCCGCGTAATGTTTCCAGATCGTGAGGTACGAATAGCCGGTGGTCGTGAAGTCCATCTACGTGCAATGCAACCTTTGGGACTGCATTTGGCAAATTCTATTTTTATTGGTGATTACTTAACGACAAAAGGACAATCGATCGAGACAGATTTAGAAATGATTAAGGATGCAGGATTTGAGATAGAAGGTGGAGGTCCGCAAAAACAACAATCACCAAATAGTCTTGAGATCCGTTTAAAACAATCTGTACTCGACTAAGTATCATTTACCCTCTATCGTTTGAAACCTAACTCACCAACAGGAGCATTTAATGTCTACAGAATCAGTTATGGACCATCACCTCGAAGCATTATTAGCAGAACCATTTGATATCGAAGAAGTGATGAAAGATTACACAGAAGATTCAGTATTGTTCACACCAAACGGCGCAGTCTTAGGATTAGATAATCTTCGTAATTCATTTGCCGGTTTTGCTGGAATGATGGCTGGCGACGGGAAATTCGATCTCACTCAAAAACATGTTGATGGAGAAATGGGCTACATTGCTTGGACACTCGAATCCAGTGCTGTCAGCGTACCTTTAGGATCGGATACCTTCTTAGTCCGTGATGACAAAATTGTCACGCAAACTTTTGCCGGTGCGATCACCCCAAAAGGTTAAATCAAGATTCCTTTGCAAGCGTAGCAAGTAGCTCCCTTGTCCGTGCCCTCGATAGCCTATCTGATGGAATTGAATAGGGAACTGCGTTCAAATCCGTTACACCAATCCGCTCGAGTTCCGCAATTTGATCTGTAACCTCTTTTTCGTTTCCCACAATCACAACATCTTCTGGTGCGATTGCTCCACCCGCATCTAATACCGCACGATAAGAAGGAATAGTTCCGTAATTAGCAAAAGTCTTTGCAGCTGTCTGCTTTGCAGCATCTATATCATCTGTAACAGCAATAGGAATACCGGCAATAATGCGTGGATTCTTATGTCCCACTTTTTCAGCAGCCTCCTTAAAAATAGGAACTGCTTGGTTTTCCAAGTAAGTCTTACCACCCAGCCAGGTGGCAGTGCCATCACTCAAACGACCGCATAACCTCAACATCTGTGGGCCAAGAGCAGCCACAATCACTGGAGGAGCACTTACCTGGCCAACACCAAACGTGGGAACTTCCACATCATATTCCTCACCTTGAAAAGAAAAAGGCTCACCTGTTAAAACACCATTAAGCACCGTAAGGTACTCTCGCATATGTCTTATAGGTTTTGAATAATCTAGACCATAAATCCCTTCAATCATTGTTTTATGACTTAGTCCAATACCCAAGGTAAATCGGCCATCAGTAGCAGATGCTGCTGTTAATGCCTGTTGCGCCATTGCAATTGGATGCCTCGTATACGTTGGGATAACAAAAGTCCCCAATTCAATTTCTGACGTACTAGCACCAGCAAGAGATAGCAGAGTAATAGAATCTGCAGCAAATGAATGGGAAATCCATACAGCCTTGAAACCATCCTCTTCGGCTTTCACAAAAAGTTTTACTAAATCACTAACCGGAATATCATTGCGGGCAACAGCCCCTACACCAAGACCAATTCTCATGAGTATGAAGATAACCCATTAGGTTAGACTAGCGCCATGCCTTTTTCCGAATTAACTGAATCCAAAATCTACTGGGAGCAACACGGATCAGGGGAAGACATAATTTTTATACACGGTGCCGGAGGCAATTCATTATCTTGGTGGCAACAGATAGCAGAGTTTCGTAGACAATACACATGCACTGTCTACGATGCACGCGGCTGGGGAAGGTCGATACCAAAAGAAAATATATCTCACAACCGGGGAGTCTTTGGACGAGATTTAGCCGAATTAATACAAAAATTAGGTATTCAAAAATCTCATATTGTTGCTCAATCCATGGGTGGACGTGCCGTGATAGGACTACTTCAAACTGCACCACAAACTGTTCGCTCATTAACCCTCTGTGGAACAACCGCTGGCGCAACTAATGATCGTATAAGAGAACTCCAAGACTCACTCAAAATCGAACGTGCAAACAAAAGGTTGCACGAATATTCTTTGTCACCCGATTTCACAAAAAATAACGTGCCTTTAGCAACTTTATACCACCAGATACGGCGCCTCAATCCTCCACGAAACAAAGGTATTTTAGGGAGACCTCCCAAGAATTATAAAGGCAGTACACATGAGATTCTGACAGGCCCTGTGAGGCCTGATGCTTCAATAAAAACACATCCAACTCCAGTTTTATATGTCGTAGGCGAACATGACAAAATTACTTCCCCGGAAATGATTAGAGAAGCTGCAACACTTGTAAAACATTCAAAAATACGTGAGTTCAAAGATGCTGGACATTCTGTTTATTTTGAACAAGCAGATAAATTTAACGCACTGCTGCTTGAATTTTTTAGAGAAACAGAACTCACAGACTAAAGCCGCTTCAATGTATACTTAACTAATGGCTATTTATGAATATTATTGTGCAGAATGCAAAACAACTTTTGAGGAACGTCGGCCTATGTCACGATCAAGTGAAGCAGTAAATTGTGGCTCTGGACATCACGCAGAACGAACAATAACAAACTTTGCTTTCAGTGCAGGAGTAAGCACAATGGAAATAGGGACAAATGATGAACCGTTTAGTGGTGGTGGCTGTGCCTGTGGCGGCGCGTGCGCTTGTGCAGGTTAATTAGCCATCCTTTTTTAAATCCAAAATAGAATACTGAACTCCCACCAACGAGAAGCATTTGGCCGCCTATCAAACTAACGCAAACTAAAGTAGCAGTCTCCCAAAATTTTTCAGGATACATTTGAATTAATCGATCTGTCGCAGGATTTAATAACCAAAAATCATTAGTAAATACGATCTCATGAAATTGAGTCCATGCAGAATCAAAATCGAAAAGCACATACCCTAAAAGAGCTAATAGGAAAATCGAACTAACCCCAATTGAAAGAGCAATTTCTCGTGTAAGATCTATCAGGCTTTTCCTGGGACGGAAAAAAATAGCTGTCCCTATGTAAGTCAACACAACAGCTAAAGAAAGCTCACTTAACCGAAAAATAATCCCTAGTAACGCCTTAACGTCTCGTAAATGAACAACTTCAACTTCACCAAAAAAAGCTGTTTGCTTTCCATCTAACACAATATCAATCTGAATAAATTCGCTATTATCATTGAAGTAATCAGTTATTTTCCTAGAGACTTTCTCCAGTTCACTTACTGGAAGACCCATCGTTGTAGAAACAGCATTTTCACGAAATCCATATGATGCCACACGATCTTCATTAACCAAAAAACGTACTGATGCAGTCACGATGAACACCGGAAGCGCTATCACAAAAAGATAAGTTGCTAGCCAAGAAAAAATACGCATGTCTCACTGATCGTGACGTGGAGATTTAAGAACGTCAATGCGCAGAGTTTGACAGAAATATTAAGACGCCTTACCTTCGAGACAACACCGCTGGGGGAGCCGCAAGGCTGAGATCTCTAAAAGGGACAACCCAGAAACCTGAACTTGGTAATTCGAGCGTAGGGAAGGGCGGATATGGAAAATCCAAACAACTTTCAATATTTCAATCCCTCTAGGATCTTAGCGTCCTCAGATCAATGTCAAAAAGATTTTATGCGTGCCAAAGAATAATAAAAAACTATGCAAACTCTAATTAGACACTACTCACCCCCTTTTTTACTTCTTGTATTACTGGTTGGAATATGGGAAGGGGCCGTAAAATTATTTGAAACTGAAACTTACATCCTGCCTGCCCCAAGCCTAATTTGGAAGGCATTTATGGAAGTCTCGCCTACCCTTCCAGAGCACATAGAAACAACTATGGTGGAAGCCCTTGCCGGTCTTGGATTAGCAATAGTTATTGGACCACTCCTCGCAATATTAATTTTTCGTTCAGCGTTCCTACGACGAGTTTTATATCCATTACTTGTAGTAAGTCAAAATATTCCTGTCATAGTACTAGCGCCAATTTTAGTAATTTGGATGGGGTTCGGAATTATGCCAAAAGTTGTCGTGGTTGCACTAGTTGGTTTTTTTCCAATCGTTGTTAACACAGTAGAAGCCTTAAACAACACTGAACAGGAAATGGTGGAACTTGTGAAAAGCATGGGGGCAGGACAACGAGCAATATTGCAAAAAGTGCTAATTCCCGCCGCAATACCTGGTTTTTTTAGCGGATTAAAAATTGCGGCAACATACGCAATATTAGGAGCAGTTATAGGGGAATGGTCAGGCGCCAGCTCTGGATTAGGAATTTTTATCAATAGATCACAAGCAGCTTTTCGACTAGATCAAATTTTCGTAGCAATAGTCATTATTGCAAGTCTAAGCATTGCTTTATTTGGAAGCGTAGGTCTTTTAGCAAGATTCAGCTCACCGTGGAAATACATTTCAAAACAAGGAGATTAGAACATGTTTATAAAAAATACCTTTACCAAATTGAGGATCTCAGCACTATTAGCAGCTAGTAGTTTGCTATCTCTGTTGTCATTTTCTTGTGGAACTGATGAACAACTCACTTGGCACGGCCAAATCGAAGGGAAACTATTCCCCGTTGTTCTATTACTTGATTGGACTCCCAATACAAACCATGCAGGAATCTACATCGCAGCACACAAAGGATGGTATGAAGAGGAAGGGATTAGCCTAACGATTCTTGATTATGCGGGTGAGCCAACTCAATTGGTGGGTGCTGGAGAAGCACATTTCGGAATTTCAAATGCAGAGTCGGTGATCCCTGCACGAGAACAAGGAATTCCAGTGATCTCTATCGCCTCAATCATCACTAAAAACACCTCAAGCTTGTTATCCCTCCGAAAAGAAGGCATTACACGACCACGTGATTTGGAAGGGAAATCATACGGTGGCTGGGGAGGTGCATTAGAAACACAAATCGTTGAAGAGTTAGTCCGCTGCGATGGAGGTGATCCAAGTAAAGTAAAATTTACAGAAGTTGGTAATGTCGATTACCTAGTCGGAATGGAAAGAGAGCAGTATGACTTTGTATGGATCTTCGATGCCTGGGATGGTATTCGATACAGTGAAGTCGAAGAAAAGGATATCTCAACATTAGCTTTCCGAGACTATGAACAATGCATACCTAATTGGTACACACCGATAATCATCACAAATCAAACACTGATTACAGAATACCCAGGGCTCATAAAAGCATTCATGAAAGCAACTGCTAGAGGGTATAAATTTGCCATCAGCAATCCTGATCAAGCAGCTAATATACTACTCGAATCTGTACCCGAACTTGATAAGGATTTAGTTCATGGAAGCGCACGCTGGCTTGCAAATTTTTACGCAACTGATGGAGATTGGGGAACTCAAAAATTAAGGGTTTGGCAAGAATTTGAAGCATTTTTAAGAAAATCAGGCCTGACATCTAAAAAAATTGATGTATCAGAAGCTTTTACAAATGACTTCTTACCATAATCAAATGGAATCAACATGAATACAGATCGAACTGCACTTTCTCTAGCAGGTCTCGAACATACATTTGTGGGCCCCCCACTTGTAAAAGCTTTAGAAAATATAAATCTAGAAATTAAAAGTGGATTATTTGTGAGCCTTGTGGGTCCAAGCGGTTGTGGAAAAAGTACTCTTCTTCGTATTTTGGCAGGTATCACCAAGCCTGATACAGGAATAGCACAAATCCACGGGAAGAATGCTATTGGAGCCACAGGACAATCAGCTTATATGCCTCAAAAAGACCTCCTCCTTCCATGGAAAAAAGTTCTTGAAAACGCAACACTAGGTGCAGAAATTTCAGGTATTCCCAAAGCGCAAGCAAAGGCATCTGCACTTAAGTTAACCCAGCAGTTTGGTTTAGATAATTTTGAGAAAGCCTGGCCTTCACAACTCAGTGGGGGAATGCGCCAACGATTGGCACTTTTACGAACTTTTCTAATGCCACAACAGCTTTTGCTACTAGATGAGCCGTTCGGCGCACTTGATGCAATTACACGCCGTGCAATGCAAGAATGGCTACAAGCAGTCTGGGAAAAGGATAAACGAACAGTTTTGCTCGTTACTCACGATGTAGAAGAAGCTTTAATACTTTCTGATGTTGTTTATGTAATGAAATCAAGACCTGGTTCAATAATCTTCAAATTAAATGTTGACTACCCACGGCCACGTAGAAGCAACATTGTCACCACTATGGATTTTGTGAAGGAAAAGGCTCGCCTAT
Source organism: uncultured Dehalococcoidia bacterium (assembly GCA_963933025.1). Taxonomy (GTDB): domain Bacteria; phylum Chloroflexota; class Dehalococcoidia; order Tepidiformales; family Tepidiformaceae; genus JAKUNN01. The sequence goes on from CAWVTC010000006.1 coordinate 16,697, forward strand.
TGGAAGCCCTCGAAGACAGCAAAGGTTAAAATTTGTTCTGGCCATACCTAGCAAGTTTTTCTGGGAAATCTGTAATTATTGTTGAGACACCTATATCAAATAGAAAATTCAACCTCTGAGCAAGATCGGATTCACTAGTGTCATCAAGTCCCCAAGTAATTAAATCTATGCCATGCTGCGCTAAATCATGAGAAAAAGTCGGAGATTTTCTTGCAAGAAAATCAAGCGTGTTAGCATCAAAAACCCATGACTTAAAGCGCATCAAATTAGAAAACGATTGTAAGCGATAACGGATATATTGAGGAGCAGAAAGAGAGGTGTCATGTGCCTCAAAAGAATCATCCCAAAGTCCATGGAGACCAAGGGCGATAGGATTCTTTCCAGGAGGGCGATCAGGTTGGTAACGCCACTCGATAGACGTATCAAATGCAACAGAAAAACCACGCTCTAAGAACATTTCCAGCAACCAATGAGCCTGGGAGGCAATCAGAATACGATCTTTTAGCGGGGATATTTTCTTCGCTAACTGCCTGAACACATAAGGAGAGCGATTAGAAAGTTTAAGATCAAGATGAACACGTAGGGAAGACTCCTCAAGCATTGGCAAAATATCATCAAGTAAAGCAATCGGTTGACCTGTTTTATAAGTAATAGAACTAAATTGCGCAGTCACTTTATCGCTTATATAACCCCTAGAATTAGTAAGACGGTCTAATTCAAAGTCATGAAATATAACGAAATTATCATCACTCAAAACTTGAAGGTCTATCTCAACTTGTGGTATGCCTGCGTTTATGCACTCCTGAATCGCGGCAAAAGTGTTTTCTACATATTTGCCAGAATACAAGGCTCTATGTGCAACAAAATTACGAGTTTTTCCTTTAATACACGGCTGTAGCTGACTTGATAAATCCACGCATGAAAAGAGTGCACCGAATTTCGAATGTAAGCAATTAAAGAAATTTAGAAAATTTGGGCACAACCAAGACCCAAGTATAGTTAACGAACAAAATTAGATATCTAAATGAACCTAGGGAAAAGGACTAACAATCTTGGAAACTATCTGTTACAAGAAATCACTATCGGTGAGAAGTAAAAGCAGTCTTTAGGAAGCATGGTGATGAGACAGAGTCATACACACTCGTGCAATGGGAATTGGCTTAGAAATATTAGTCAATATAATTAGTACCCCATTGATTCCAATGGATGAATTGTTGAGATGCCGGTCGATTCGGAGGAGAAAAATTATCTTCCCCCTTAAAAAACGCAACAGGGAACAAAACTGTTTGGCTAACATGACTAGGAATCCCCAAAACTTCCGCAATTTCATTGGCATACCTAAGATGGAGAGCCGTCCAAACTGTACCTAAGCCTCGTACCCGAAGAGCTAACATAAAAGACCATGCTGCAGGTAAAACCTGCCCATAAAATCCCGCCATCTGCGGCATATCCTCGGGTCGACCTTCTGCACAGTGAATTACAAGTGCAGGGCAACGCTCAATATTCTCTGCAAGATAACCAATTGTTGGTTTTTGAACACGTTGACTTGATGATGACGCAGAACCAATACCAGTAAGAAATGCATCGCGATAAAAGCCGCCTACAATTTTCTTAACCTTGGGATCGGTAATAACCATAAAATGTATTGGCACCATTCCCGAAGCACCTGGTGCAGCATTTAAAGCAATTTCGATACTTTCCTGAATGAGAACATTGGGGACAGGACGATCAAAATCAAGACGCTTGCGAACAGAACGCGTCGTTCGAAGAACATGATCTATAGAATCTTGATCGTAATTCAGAATTGATCTCCAAATCCCATTGTGTCATGTCTTAAATATTCGCGTGAAAGAAAGTGCATGGCACAATGAGAAGGCCTTTAGGGTTGTCGTATAATCAAAAAATAGTTAGAGCGGGAGTATTAAATGGATCGTTTAAAAGATCGTGTCGTAGTCGTTACAGGTGCAGGACGTGGTATAGGAGCTTCTTGTGCAAAAAGTATGGCTGCTGAAGGTGCTGCAGTTGTAGTAAATGACCTAGGCGGAAGTGTGGATGGGGAAGGCAGCGATATAACCCCAGCAGATGAAGTAGTAGCTGAAATCCGTGCCGCAGGTGGTACTGCAGTAGCCAATCATGACGACGTTTCAAATTTTGATGCTTCTGAACAAATTATACGAACTGCATTAAACGAATATGGGCGTTTAGACTGCTTGGTAAATGTAGCGGGTATCTTGCGAGATCGCATGGTTTTTAATATGACAGAAGCAGAATGGGATGCAGTGATAGCGGTTCATCTAAAAGGAACCTTCAACACAACCAAGTTTGCTTCGATCTACTGGAGAACCGAGCGACAGGGCGATTATAGGCTCATCAACTTCACTTCGGTTTCCGGTCTATCAGGTGCACCAGGACAACCCAATTATGCAGCAGCAAAATTGGGTATCGTTGGATTCACGTATTCATGTGCAAATGCTCTAGGAAGATACGGTGTGACTTCAAATGCAATTAGCCCTGGAGCAGGAACTCGAATGGGTGGCACGATTCCTACAGATAGGAGACGGGCGCTAGGAGCTAATCCAAATCGAAATGAAGATGAAATGTCACCAAATAATGTAGCTCCACCCGTTGTTTATTTGTGTAGCAAAGACTCAGGTTGGCTAAACGGACAAGTCATTGGTGCCTCTGGCTATCAAGTTTCTCTATTCAATAAGCCCGAGCCAATTCGAACACTTCAAGGAAAAGAATCTTGGACCATAGATGACATGTGGACACATATGGAGAAACAATTCAAATCTGCAGTAGACCACACAACAATCTATACAGCACGTGCACGAGAAGAACAGGGGAACTAGCCAAAACAATTTAAGGAAAAACCTTCAATCAAAAGTATCACTACTAATCGATACTTTTGAAGAGGTAGGACAATGGAAAACTACCAAAAACGTTTTGCTGCTGAAGACCTCAGAGCGTTTGTGGCTGCACTCTTGCACTATTTTAAAGTCCCCCAAAAAGATGCACATATTGCTGCTGAAGTTTTGATAGATGCTGACTTAAAGGGAATTGATTCCCATGGAATAGCACACTTGCCCTCGCATCGTGGTTACATACCAGGACTAAAAAATGGTCTGGTAAATGCTAACGCATCAATAAAAATTCTACGAGAAAGTCCTACAACTGCTGCACTGGATGGAGATGGTGGCCTCGGGGTCGTAATTGCAAAAGAGGCAATGGAACGATGTATGAGTAAGGCCCAGGCTTATGGAATCGGGATGGTAACAGTAACCAATGGTCGCCACTTTGGGGCGGCAGGATACTTCGCAGAAATGGCTGCGAAAAAGGGACTTATAGGAATGGCTATGTGCAATGTTCCACCAGTTGGAATGGCTGCAGGTGGAAAAAGCAAAGCATACGGTACAAATCCCATAGCATTCGCTGCACCAATGGGTACGGGAAAACTTTTTTCTTTAGATATGGCCACAACAGCAGTTGCTGGAGGAAAACTCGAGATCGCACAAAGACAAGGAAAAAGCATACCTGAAGGATGGGCTGTCGATAAGGAAGGACAATCATCAACTGACCCAGAAGTACTACAAAAAGGAGGAGGACTTTTACCGCTTGGCTCAAATATGGAAACAAGTGCCTACAAGGGGTTTGGACTAGGCTTGATGGTAGATATCCTGTGCGGCATTCTTTCCGGGGCAGGTTTTGGGATGATTCTTCCCCGTCGTGAATTGGTCATGGGACAATGGTTCTCTGCATGGCAAATAGATGCTTTCACAGAAATAACAACTTTTGAGAAACAATTGAATGATCTAGCTCAGCGGATTAGGAAAATTGAGCCAGTTGCAAACGTGGATTCAGTATTTATACCTGGTGACAAAGAAGACCAATTCCGGCAAAACCGATTAATAGATGGGATCCCTTTAGATCAGACGACTATTGAACTACTAGAGGAACTTGCATTGGAATCTGAATTATCAATGCCACTAGCTATGAATATTTAATCTATGGATCGTTAGTTTTTACCCATGACATTTTTTAAATTTTTTCCCACTTCCACATGGACAACGCTCATTTCTTCCAATCTTACGGCCACCTGACATCTCTTCAAATCGACTTTGAGCAAGCCTCCTTTTCACACACTCTGTGCACGTGCACGCAACAGGATGATTCGAAAACCAGTTAGTACGTTCCGTACCTATTACCATTATTTTTCCTATCCAAACAAAACATTATCTTCGGGGCGATGAAAATTAGGATGCACACGAGGCCTAGTCATTTCAACCACAACCATAATAGGGAAAAATCTACCTATCAACATAGCGATACTTAAAATGACATTACTATCCTCGTTACTAATGAAGGCATCGCTCGAAAAACCCGCAAGGCTTACAGCTGAGATAACTTCAAATAACGCAGCAAACATTGAATACTCACCAAACTGCAAGAGTAGTCCAGTGAAAACTCCAATAAAAACAATGAAGGCAAACAATAAAACCAAGGCTTGGTGCATTAGCTGTTCAGAGAAAAGCGTTCTTCTGAACTTTATCTCTGAATATCCGCGTAAAGTCGAGAAAATAGAAATAGCTAGTATAAAAACTAATCCAATTTTTAGTCCGCCTGCAGCACCGCCTGCAGCACCGCCAATCGCCATTAAAGCCGTGTGCACTAGCTGGGTTTCAAGACGTAAAGATTCGATATCGAAAACAGAATATCCCGTGCTTCTCATTGATGATTCAAAAAAAGCAATGAAAGGACGTTTCCAAGAATCCATAACAGCTAAAGTCTCAGGATTGGTCCATTCAGTAATCAAAAACATGGCCATACCAAAAAATAAGACAATCAAAAAACCAAGGAAAATGATCTTCCCATCCATAGGAATCTTTTTATTTTTTCGACGATATAGAAGAAAGCTCAAAGGTATAGGACCTATCCCGCCACAAAAAGCTAGAAAACCACTAGTAGCCAAAACAATGGGAGAGCCTCGGAAAAATGTAAACTCATCGGGGTGCAATGCAAAGCCGGCATTATTAAATGATGTGATCGAGTGAAAGGGTCCCCACCATAAAGCCGTGGAAATTGAAAAACCATCAATCAGAAATGCAAAGACCAAGAACACAGCACCTAAAAATTGCAAGCCTAAAACAATTAGGAAAATAGTACGCACAAATGAAAGCTTCTCAGCTAAAGAAGGATTGCCGATGTAGAGACGCTTCATACTTGGATCCCTAAATCCAAATTTCTGCCCCAGCATCCATAATAAAAATGAAGCCGTAACCATGTAGAAGAAACCACCAAATAAAACAAGCACGGCCAAGATCCCTTCACCCAAAAAAGACCATGATGCACTTATTGGAAGTGGAGAAAATCCTGCAGTTGTAACAGCAGAGAAAACAGTGATAAGCCTTTCTGAAAAAGAAATCGATGTTTCTGATGCTGCTGGTATTGAAAGAAGGGCTATGCCAACCACAAATAATAAAAGGAAAATAAAAAAGACCGGAAAAACTCCCAATCGTTGCCAGTATTGTAGAGCAAGAAATCTGTGCGCTAAGGATAAACGCAAACGTCTTATAACAGTTTCTGTATCAGAGAGAGACACAATCAAACACCACAGATACTTTCGTCATTAGCATATTATGAGTTTGAGTCTGTCACACTAGCTAAACAAGAGCACTTTTTTTGGAGTTAAGTAATGAGCAAAATTATTGGTGAAGGTAAATTTAAATATGAAGCCTTAGATAACTGGGAGGAACTACCCAATGGCGTTCGATTAGTTGAGTCACCTGGAGTAGCCGTAAATGAAAACGATGATGTTTTTGTACTCACACGTAATACACAACACCCAATTATGGTTTTTGCAAAAGATGGAAGCTTTTTGCGTAGTTTTGGTGAGGGGATTTTTAGCGCAAGGGCGCATGGACTTTCCATTGCTCCAAATGGAACTCTGTTAGGGGTTGATGATGGAATGCATTCAATTACACAGTGGACACAAAAAGGTGATTTACTGCATACCTGGGGGGGAACTGCCTCCATCAAATGGAGTGGCAAGCCATTCAATCGGCCAACACATGCAGCGATATCTCCAAAATCTGGTGACGTATACATTACCGATGGATATGGGAATGCAAAAGTGCATAGGTTTGCAATAACTGGCGAACATATTTTGTCATGGGGGTCACCAGGAATTGATCCTGGACAATTTATTCGACCACACAATGTAGTAATCGACAATGATGAACAGATATATATTGCGGATCGGGAATGCCATCGGATACAAATCTTTAGTCCTGAAGGCCAACTAATAAATATCTGGAATAATATTCATCGCCCAGATGGAATAACGTTAGGACCAGATGGAAACATGTATATCGGCGAATTAAACGGTATGGATGGGATGGAAGGTTGTCCTGGACTCGGGCACAGGATAAGCATCTATGATAAGCAAGGAAAATTATTAGCTCGTATCGGAGGGGAAGAAGAAGGTGAAGAACCTGGAAATTTTATCGCCCCACATGGAATCGCAGTGGATTCAAAAGGGGATATTTACATAGGAGAGGTATCGTTCAGCATACGTGGACGATTACTAGATCCTCCACGCGAACTCAAAAGCCTCAAAAAATTAGTCAAACTTGGCTAAATCTACTGCAGTCCAGAATGATCAGTAGGGATTAAGCGCCGCACAACAACAACCTTGTCTATCATCTCAGGGATTTTTGGAGCTATTTCATTTTTCCAAGTATCACTTTCGTAAACATCTGCATACTGCGCTACCCTCTCTTCTTCATCACGAAAACGTCGAATCCAGTGATATGAGTTCGGATCTTCTTCATCAATGAACGAACCGAGCACGCTCATACCTTGCGATTGCTGAAAAGGAATGATTGTACTCTCCATAAAAGAAACCCACTCATCTCTTTTGTCATCCTGTAACTTGTAATGCCGAAATTCAAATAACATCTTCTTCTCCTAGGTTATATTCGTTAATAAAGAAAAATATACAGTTGCACAATAGCATCATATAAATACATTTAGTACAGCTCTCAGTTTGTACTGAATGTACTACTCAGCTACGATTCCTATAGACGGAGGCAAAGTGGCTTACGGTAAAGGTATAATTAAAGGGATGGGTCTGACTTTCCGACAGATGTTGGAAAAACCAGACACTATTGAATATCCTGAAGAAACTCGCCCCATACCAGTCTACGCGCGTACCAATTTGGTATGGTTCGAAGAACGTTGTACTGGTTGCAGTACCTGTGCTCAGGCTTGTCCAGATGGATGTATCCTAGTTGCAACAAGTCAAGATGGAGAAGGTCGACGCAATATCGATAGATACGAAATAGATTTTCGAATTTGCATGTATTGCGGTCTATGCACGGAAGCATGTCCCTATGAAGCTATTCAACCTGGCGGTCCACTAGACGATGCTGTTTACAATTTCGATGAAATGTACCGCGACAAATACAAATTGACAGAAATCGCACAGGATTTCCTGAAAAATAATGATGGTGTATACCCGAACGGCATGATGGCTCCTGATCCAGATGCTGATTTTCACCGGTTATAGAAAGAAATCACAACATGGGAACAATAACAGCAAATGGTCAAAATATTGAGGTGGAGGATGGACAGCCACTAGTAGAAGTCCTTAAAAACAATGGCATCTATATGTCCAATCTATGTTATGTAGATGGACTGAAACCTTACGCCGGCTGTCGTACATGTTTGGTAGATATAGAGGGTCCTCCAGGTCTGCAACTAGCTTGTACGGCACAAGTACAAGATGGCATGGTTGTTCGCACAGATACAGAAGAGGTGACTGAGGGAAGACGATCAGTTGTC
>CAWVTC010000007.1:0-24169 GCA_963933025.1 uncultured Dehalococcoidia bacterium
ATCGCAAAAGCTCCGTCAATCCATGAAGTTATTATTGTTGGAGCAGCTGAGGAACTTGAAAAATTAGAAACCCTTTGTAAAAACTCGCAATCTAAAAAACCTAAAATTTTTGTTGAAGGTGGAAACCGGAGACGTGATAGTGTAGAAGCAGGCATTAGGCTTACTAGAACTGAATACGTTGCTATTCATGATGGTGCACGTCCACTAGTTGAAACCTCTTTAATCGAAACATGTATTGAGGAAGCACGAGGACGAATGGGTGCACTATTGGCAAGTCCGATCAATGACAGCATCAAACGAATTTCAGGAAAGAATGTGATTGAAAACTTGCAACGTGAAGAATTAAGAGCTGCCCAAACACCTCAAGTGGTTAGGAAAATAGACTGGATAAAATCAGCAAAAATTAACACTTCAGATGTGTCGGATGATATTGCCATGCTAGACAAACTCGATGGGGAAATACATGTAATTGAAGGGGATCTAGAAAATATTAAAATTACACGACCGATAGATCTAATTTTAGCCCGAACCATTTGGGAACAGAGAGCATCTAGTTAATGCGTATTGGATTTGGGGAAGATATACATCGTACAACAGATGGCAAGCCATTACTGCTGGGAGGAATTTTTATAGATGAAGGGCCTCAGTTAATCGGACATAGTGATGCAGATGTACTTCTACACGCTATCACAGATGCAATTTTGGGAGCTGCATCGTTAGGTGATATCGGTACTCATTTCCCCCCAGATGACGAGACTTGGCTTAATGCTAATAGTCTTTATTTTTTAAAAGAAGCAATCGCATTAGCTAAAAAAGAAGGGCTTGAACTGGTAAATATCGATGCAACAATCAAGGCTAGGAACCCAAAACTCGCTCCATATATTGGAAAGATGCGTAATCAAATTGCGACGGTCCTAGAAATCGAAATTAATCGTATAAGTATTAAAGCTAAAAGTAATGAAGGCTTAGGCGCAGAAGGAGAGGGCACAGCAATATCAGCATCGGCAGTAGTGCTATTACAAGAACAATCCGGCAAAATCTAGCATCTACTTATTAGCTGCTGACTATTTCCTCAGAAGTAGAAGCTAACTGACCATCTGGTAAATCTTCTAAAAACAAAGGTTCCTTTTCATTATTATCAGAAAGACGGGATTCCAACTCAATCTCTTCTTCTAAGAAAAGGGACTCCGGTAAATCGTGACGATACGGATCTCGTGGAGTTACTTCAACTTCGGAACGGGCAGGAATTAACTTTCCAATTATTACATTCTCTTTAAGACCGGATAGCGCGTCCTTCTTTCCTGCAACAGAAGCATTTGTTAAAACACGAGTAGTTTCCTGAAAAGATGCAGCAGCTAACCATGAATCTGTATTCAGGGATGCCTTTGTTATACCTAAAAGAACAGGTTGTGCACTAGCAGGAGCCCCTCCCTCTGCAACAACACGTTGTACCTCTTCATCAAATTCACGTCGGTCTTTTAGATCGTCTGGAAGCATATTAGTATCTCCCGGATCGTCTACACGAACACGTCGAAGAAGTTGTCGTGTAATTACCTCAATATGCTTATCGTTAATCTTTACGCCTTGAGTCCGATAAACCTTCTGTACTTCATCAACAAGATATGCACGAACCATATCACGACCTTGAATACTAAGGATTGTTTGTGGGTTTCGAGCACCTTCAGTAATTTGGGTACCAGCTTCAATAAACTGACCAGGCTCAACTAATAAGCGTGAGGCTACAGGAATACTATATTCCCTCTCTTCACGAATTTCATGGACTATATCAATTTGCTTCTTGCCTCGGCGCACTTTTACAAGCCCTGGAATACGCGTAGTAACCACGGCAACAAGTTCATCATCAGCTGCAGCAACTGATTCTTTTGTTGCAACAACTATATCCCCACCCAAAATCTCATCGCCTGTTTTAACCATCAGTTCAGCATCATCAGGAATATCGTATGTTTCACTAATTGTTTCAACATTAGCTACCCGAACAACCCGGATTCCTTCCTCATCAAGAATCTCAATACTGCCGTCAATCTCGCAGATTATAGCTTCTCCACGTGGTGATCTGGCTTCAAACAATTCTTCTACCCTCGGTAAACCACTAGTGATATCAGTAGTACCTGCAACGCCTCCAGTATGGAAAGTACGCATGGTCAGCTGAGTCCCTGGCTCACCAATGGATTGCGCAGCAATAATACCCACTGCGGTATTAAGTTTTACCAGACTACCTCGTGCTAAATCTCGCCCATAACAAACTTGACATATACCACGCTCAGATTCACAACACATTGGTGACCGAACAGAAACGCCATCAACCGAAGATTCGATGACAGATTCAGCATTCTGCTCAGTTATCTCTTGACGAGCATCAACAAGAACCTCACCAGTCTCATTATCCGCAACTGTTTGTGCAACGAAACGACCAAGCAAACGATCACGAAATTCTTCAGGTGAATCATCTCTGCGCTCAATCCATAGACCTACTGAAGTGCCACAATCTGCTTCGGTAACAATAACGTCTTGCGCAACATCAATAAGGCGCCTCGTAAGATAGCCAGAATCAGCAGTTCGCAAAGCAGTATCCGCAAGACCTTTGCGAGCACCATGAGTAGATATGAAATATTCGAGAACAGTTAAACCTTCTCTAAATGATTTTAGGATTGGCTGCTCAATTACACGACCACTTGGATCTGTCATCAAGCCACGCAAACCAGCCATCTGACGAATTTGGGTAATATTACCCTTCGTGCCTGACGAAGCCATATAGTTGATCGAACCATAATCAGCAAGTGAGTCAGAAATAACTTTTTCAATCTTTTGCGTCATTACACTCCAAGTGTCGACTGTATGTTGATAACGCTCATGATCAGTGATAAGACCCATTTGATACTGATAATCAAACTCATCAACAACCTTCTCAGCTTCCTGAACAAGAGCCGCTTTCTCATCAGGAACTTTGATTTCATGAATCGCAATAGTGATCCCAGAAAAAGTAGCAGCCTTAAAACCAAAATCCTTAATCCTATCCACCACTTCAGCTGTAGCTTCATTCCCTATTTCCCTCTGTATAAGGCTCACCAATTCACGAAGCGCTGGGCGATCCATCTTAAGGTTCTGGAAAGGTAACTGCTCGGGTAATAGCGCATTAAAACCAATTCGCCCAACCGTTGTCTCAATAATTTGAGAGGATTTTTCATCGGGCGGTGATTCACCAATACTAGAAATATTAGTTGTAACGGAAGAATTAGTACGAACCTTAATAACTTCCCGCATTCTAATTTTCCCAAGATCGGCTGCGAGCTTAGCTTCATCAAATGAACCAAAAATTCCAACAGCAGGAAAAACAGAATTTTTCTTAGTTGCTACATTTTCCTCAGCTTCTGTAATGTAATAACAACCAAGTACCATATCCAGAGTTGGAGTAACCGTAGGATCTCCACTAGCTGGAGAAAGCAAATTGTTAGTAGAAAGCATAATTTGTTTAGCTTCGGCAACAGCCTCTCTACTCAATGGAACATGAACTGCCATCTGGTCACCATCAAAATCAGCATTAAAAGCAGAACATACTAAAGGATGCAATTGAATCGCTGAACCCTCTATCAAAACCGGTTGGAAGGCTTGGATCCCTAATCGGTGCAAGGTAGGTGCCCGATTTAATAAAACTGGCCGATCTTGAATAACTTCATCAAGAACATCCCAGACCTCTGGTCGAGCACGTTCGACAATTCTCTTTGCACTCTTAATATTATGAGCAAGACCTTTTGCGATAAGAGCATGCATAACAAACGGCTTAAATAACTCCAAAGCCATACGCTTAGGCAAGCCACACTCACCCAACTTTAGCTCGGGACCAACAACAATAACTGAACGACCAGAATAATCGACACGCTTACCTAAAAGATTTTGGCGGAATCGCCCATGCTTGCCTTTAAGCATATCGCTTAAACTCTTGAGCTTATGATTACCGCTCCCTACAACAGGACGACCTCTGCGCCCATTATCTATTAGACTATCTACTGCTTCCTGCAACATACGTTTTTCATTACGGACAATAATTTCAGGTGCACCAAGCTCAAGTAATCGTTTTAAACGATTACTACGATTTATTACACGCCTATAAAGATCGTTAAGATCACTAGTAGCAAAACGCCCACCATCAAGCTGTACCATTGGGCGAAGTTCGGGAGGTAATACTGGAAGAACTCGAAAAATCATCCATTCAGGTCGATTCCCAGACTCTATAAGATCTTCTACTACTTCAAGACGTTTCGTAGCTTTTTTACGGCGTTGGCCTGCTGTGATTTGGATTTCATTTTTCAACTTCAGTCTTAGTGTTGCAAGATTCAGCCGCTCTAAAACATTAACCACTGACTCCGCACCCATGCCGCATTTGAAAACACCCGGAAAAGACTCCTGCAACTCACGGCTACGTGCATCCGTTAAAAGTAACATCTTATCTTCTGCCACAGGATCAACAATTTCTTCTAAATCTTTTCGACGTTCCAAGAATTCTTGCTTTACAGAATTCACGATCTCTTGTTTCTTCTCCTGCAATGGATGCAGATCACTCGCAATAGCGTCATAGGCACTTTCAACAGCAGTTTTAGCAACTTCTTTTTCAATTTTGATAAGTTTACGTGTCTCTTTATCAAAATCTAGGAGGCGGTTTTTACCACGACTACGCACACGATTACGTAAGGTCTTGGTAATTTTCACACCTTCCTCAATAAGCACTTCATCAAATAAAGTAATCGTTTGTGGGGATAGTTTAGTAAGATTCGATTCCGCAAGCTCAAGAGCGGCGTTTGCATCACCTTCAATTATATCCCGGGATGTTTGACGACCCGATTCTAATTCTTGAATCTTTTCCTCAAGACTAGCTTCCAACACTAAGCCTTCATTCTCTAACCGAGTTTCATAAAGTTCGACTTGCGGCTGTACTTCAGCAAGCCGCTCTTCAAGCGTACGGTCGAGTAAATCTTCAAGTTGATCAATATAACGTTGACGAGCCACAGTATCTACTTCAAGAACCATATGCTGAGCAAAATAAAGCACACGCTCAAGATTTCGCGGGGTTATATCCAACAGCAAACTAAGCTTCGAAGGAGTTCCTTTAACGAACCATATGTGGCTTACTGGACTAGCAAGATCAATATGGCCCATACGCTCACGACGCACCTTAGCACGGGTAACTTCAACGCCACATTTATCACAAACGATGCCACGGTATCGAACACGTTTATATTTTCCACAAACACATTCAAAATCTTTACTAGGACCAAAGATCTTTTCACAAAATAAACCATCTTTTTCAGGCTTTAAGGTTCGGTAGTTTATTGTTTCCGGTTTGGTTACTTCCCCATAGGACCAAGACCGCACTTGCTGCGGACTAGCTAACCCTAAACGAACTTGATTGAAATCATTAACTTCTAACATCAAAAATATCCTCTTCTTCAAGGCCAGTCAGGTTAATACCTAACCGAGCAGGTACATCATTATCAGCTTCACTAGCAAAGGAAATCGCACCTTCAGCATTTGAAACATCTACGGAAAGACCTAACGATTGCAATTCTTTTACTAAGACTTTGAACGATTCCGGCACACCAGGCTCGAGAACATCCTCACCCTTAACAATCGCCTCATACGTTTTTACGCGTCCCACAACATCATCAGACTTAACAGTTAACAACTCTTGTAAAACATGAGCAGCGCCATAGGCTTCCAAAGCCCAAACCTCCATTTCACCAAACCGTTGCCCCCCAAATTGCGCCTTCCCGCCCAGTGGCTGTTGAGTGATCAACGAATATGGGCCAGTGCTACGCGCGTGGATTTTATCTTCCACAAGGTGGATAAGTTTAAGCATGTAGATTTGACCAACACATACTGGCTGATCAAAATACTCGCCAGTCCGTCCATCTCTCAAATGTGTCTTTCCAAAAAGTGGAGGATTTGCTCCCGTCTTACGATAGATATCTTGCACTACCTCTTCAAGAGACTCGATAGAATCCTTTTTATTAACTGAATGGCCTATCTGCGCAAGCCAAATCTCAAGACATGCACGCTTAGCAGCACCTTTTTTTGGACTTATACCTTTACTAGGAGTACCAAAACAATCAACTGGATCATATCCGCTTTCTTTCACCCATTCACAGGCAAGATCTAAATCGAATCCCTGTGAACGAGGATCAATGTAATAGACTGCTCCAGACTCAGACGCAATCCATGCTCTAGCAAGAGCATCATCCAAGTCTCCATCATCAGCGCCATCAAAAACAGGGGTCGTTGCACGAAATCCCAAAGTTTGTGCAGCCATACCTAAATGTGTTTCTAAAACCTGACCAATATTCATTCGGCTAGGAACACCGATTGGATTAAGAATAATATCAATAGGAGTTCCGTCAGGAAGAAACGGCATATCTTCCCTTGGCAAGATACGGCTAATTACACCTTTATTACCATGTCGACCCGCCATTTTATCGCCTTCTGAAATTTTCCTTCGCTGTGCTGTGCTAACTCTCACTAGCTTATTAACCTGGGCAGCTAAACCTTCAGTATCTTCACGAGTTAAGACACTAACACCGATAACTTTCCCTCGTTCCCCATGCGGTAGACGTAAACTTGAATCCTTTACGTCTCGTGCCTTTTCACCAAAAATAGCACGCAACAATTTCTCCTCAGCACTTAACTCAGTCTCACCCTTAGGAGTAATCTTGCCTACGAGAAGATCACCTTCACGTACCTCAGCACCTATTCGAACAATGCCATCTTCATCTAAATCAGCCAGCCCTTCCTCACCCACATTCGGAATATCTCGGGTAATCTCCTCTTCACCTAACTTCGTATCACGCGCTTCTATTTCATGTTTTTCTACATGAATAGAAGTGAACTTATCTTCTCGCACAAGATTTTGACTAATGATTATCGCATCTTCAAAATTATATCCATCCCAAGACATAAAAGCACAAAGTACATTCTGCCCTAATGCAAGCTCACCACCATCCGTACTAGATGAATCAACGAGTGCTTGGCCAGCAGATACTCGTTCTCCACGCAAAACTATTGGCCGCTGATTGATACATGTACCTTGATTTGACCTTTTAAACTTATCTAAATATATGGTCTCTGAGCCTAGCTTTTGATCATCATATTTGAGAATAATAGCCTTACTGTTCGAGGTAACAACCTCCCCATCACCCTTAGCAACTCTTACATGCCCACTATCAATCGCGGTTCGTGATTCCATACCGGTACCGACCAATGGTGCTTCCGGACGAACAAGGGGAACAGCTTGGCGCTGCATATTTGCACCCATTAAAGCCCTATTCGCATCATCGTGTTCGAGAAATGGAATTAAAGCAGATGCAACAGAAACCATCTGTTTTGGAGAAATATCTAAGTAATCAATCTCATAAGGAGGAACCATTTTGAAATCCGCATTATCTCGTACCTCAACACGTTCCTCAAGAAAGAAACCATCATCATCAAGTAAGGCATTTGCTTGACCTATTGTGAAAGCATCTTCTTTTTTAGCATCTAAGTAAGCAATATCATCGCTCGCACGAGGACGAATTGGAACTGAAACACCAAGACTCTTTAATTTTTTTTGAGTCGCAACATCAATTTTTTCGCCATCATTAACAACAATTTTTCCCTCAGAATCTTTTATTTGCCCACGAACATAATTGTCGCAAAGATCAGGATCTTCTGCAGAAAGCTCACGAACAACACGACGATACGGAGTTTCAATAAAGCCATAATCATTGAGGCGTCCATAAGTTGCTAATGAACCTATGAGTCCAATATTAGGACCTTCAGGTGTTTCAATCGGACAAATGCGACCGTAATGCGAATGATGAACATCACGAACATCAAAACCAGCCCTATCTCGTGAAAGACCACCAGGACCCAATGCACTTAAACGTCGCTTATGTGTAAGTTCAGCCAACGGATTCGTTTGATCCATAAATTGGGAAAGTTGACTTCCTCCAAAAAATTCTTTTGTTGTAGCTACCACGGGTCTCGTGTTAATAAGAGCACTAGGTGTTGACTCTGCTGGATCAGTAATTGTCATCCGCTCACGAACAACACGCTCCATCCTTAGCAAACCAACACGGAATTGCTGCTGAATAAGTTCACCCACTGCACGAATACGTCTATTTCCCAAATGATCTATATCGTCTGTACCAGTTCTCCCAACATTAACGTTAATCAATTCAGCAACAAGATTAACTAAATCAATCGGGCGTAAACAGCGATTTTCCAACGCCTCATCATAATCAACGGCATCATTTTTAATACGATTGTGGAATTGATAGCGCCCAACCTTACCAAGATCATAACGTCGAGGATTAAAAAACAATTGGTCATCAATAAGCTTCCGAGCATTCTCAAGCGTCGGTGGCTCTCCTGGCCGTATACGGCGATAAAACTCTATTAAAGCCTCCCGCTTTGTTTCGGTTGTATCCTTACCTACTTCAATAGTACTCCGCAAATATGCATTATCCCCAGGAACATCAACATCCTTGAAGATAGCCTGTAGCCTATCTGTAGTCCCTAAATGCTCTTCGATCTCCCGAAGCGCTCGATTAAAACCTGCACTACGTTTGGTCTTCCCCGTTCCTTCCTCTTCTAACAACTCAAAATATTTAGAGAACATTGGATTGTCGCGATCTCCAGGCAAAATACCCGGAATATCAATTGTTCTAATTAGAATACTGACTGGGATCTTACGTTTTCGATCAACTTTGACTGAAAGAATACTACGGTTCGAAGTCTCAAATTCTAGCCATGCACCACGACTAGGAATTAACTTAGCAGCACCAAGAATTTTTCCAGTTTGCGGATCTGGATCAGCCGTGTAATAGACCCCTGGAGACCTTACAAGCTGAGAAACCACTACACGTTCCGCACCATTTACAATGAAAGTGCCCCGCTCTGTCATCAATGGAAAATCACCAAAGAAAAGCTGTTGCTCCTTGATTTCTCCCGTTTCTTTTATCTCGAGCTCAATATTAATCTTTAACGGAGCAGCAAAGGTTAAGTCTTTATCACGACATTCGTCCTCATCATGCTTAGGTTTTTCAAGAATATAATCACAAAACCGAAGATCCATCTTTTGTTCATTAAAATCTTTTATTGGTGAAATTTCATCGAGAAGAGCCCGCAAGCCCGTTTCCAAGAACCAATTAAAGCTTTTAATCTGCAGTTCAATAAGATTTGGTACTGCAAGAATCTCGGGAATCTTCCCGTATAAATTTGATGGGTTAATTTTTTTTCCAGCGGATACAGAAGTAGCTGCATCCGGAGCAATATGCGTCGAAGTCATAGCTCCGCGACTCCTTAAAGTAGTATTAATTTTTTAAAAGATAAAGAAAAATAGCGTGCGGCAAGGTACACCAGAATGAGGATAGAGTAACTATTAGAAACCGTCAAATATTAATACAGGGAAAATTCAAAAAAATACAGATCTAGTACCTTAGCCTGCTACAGAAGTAGTTGACTCTTCACTAGATTCGATTGATAAACCATCGTCGGAAGCAGTATCAATAATAATGTTGTCGCCTGTCGTAAAACGACTAGCCAACAACATTTCACTAAGCTGATCTTCTATATTCTCCTGGATGACACGTCGCAAGGGACGAGCACCAAACACCTGATCATAGCCTTTGTCACCAAGCCAATCTTTCGCAGCATCAGTGATTTCAATGTTAATACCTTGCATCACAAGTCGACGCTGAGTCTGACGCAATTCAAGATCAACAATTCTACGAATATGCTCCCTCGTAAGTGAATGGAAAACAACCGTATTATCAATACGATTTAGGAATTCAGGACGGAAAACATTTTTAAGTTCATTCAAAACCTTATCTTTCATTCGGAGATAAGACTCCTCTTGGCTATGTACTTCGTCACTGGTAACTGAAAATCCTAAACTCGAATCTCTTTTAATAAGATCAGACCCCACATTAGAAGTCATAATCACGATGGTGTTACGGAAATCGACCTTACGACCTTTTGCATCTGCAAGGCTACCCTCATCAAAAATTTGAAGAAGGAGATTAAAGACTTCAGGATGAGCTTTTTCAATTTCATCAAGCAGAATAAGACAATAAGACTTCCGGCGAACTGTATCGGTTAACTGACCACCATCGTCATAGCCTACATAGCCTGGAGGAGAACCAATCAAACGAGCAACTGTATGCTTTTCACCAAATTCACTCATGTCGAGCTTAATCATATTATCTTGCGAATCGAACATAAATTCGGCCAAGGAACGTGCTAAATGTGTCTTCCCAACACCTGTTGGTCCTAAAAATAAAAATACGCCAATCGGTCGACGTGGATCCTTAATACCTGCACGCGCACGTCTTACAGCACGTGCGATTGATTCTACCGCTTCATCTTGCCCCACTACCTTTCCCTTGATAGCTTCCTCCATACGAATCAAGCGGGCACTTTCCTCACTAGCTACTCGCGCAACTGGGATACCCGTCCACATTGCCACAACCTCTGAAATATCTTCTTCGCTGACAATTGGTGCGGCTATACCATAACCATCCTGATCCAACACACCCATCTCAAGTATCTTCTCCCTTATCCGGATTTCACGATTACCCAGCTCTTCTGCATATTCGAATTGCTGAGCCTTAGTTGCAGCAGCCTTCTCTCTCTGCATGCTTTCGACACCTTTCATAGCCTCTTTCGTCGAGGGAGGTGTTGCGGCTCGCCTAATACGTACACGACTAGAGGCCTCATCAATAAGATCAATAGCTTTATCAGGAAGAAATCGATCGCTCACGTAGCGACTTGATAAATGTGCTGCAGCACTTAGAGCTTCATCACTGATTTTTAAATTGTGATGCTCTTCGTACCGGCCGCGTATACCTTTTAAGATTTCAACAGTCTCCTCAGCAGAAGGTTCTTCTACGATAATAGGTTGAAATCTACGCTCTAATGCCGCATCTCTTTCAATATGCTTTCTATACTCATCAAGAGTTGTAGCACCTATGCATTGCAACTCACCACGCGCAAGAGTCGGCTTAAGAATATTAGCTGCATCCACAGCTCCTTCAGCTGCACCTGCACCTACAAGCATATGCAACTCATCAACGAAAAGAATACAATCACCCGCCGCTTTTAACTCTTCTAAAACCTTCTTCAAACGCTCCTCAAATTCGCCACGATATTTTGTTCCAGCAACTAAGGACCCTATATCTAAGGTAAGCAAACGCTTACCTTGCAATGTTTCTGGTACATCTCCACTAACTATGCGCTGAGCAAGCAATTCAGCTATAGCTGTTTTCCCAACACCAGGCTCACCTATTAAAACAGGATTGTTTTTTGTTCTCCTAGACAGAATCTGAACTACGCGTTCCAACTCAATCGTACGACCAACTATAGGATCTAACTTTCCAGATCGCGCCGCCTCGGTCAATTCGACACCTAGCTGATCCGCTGTTGGCGTCCTACTTGCTTTACGAGCTCCTGAAGAGGCAGGAGCTTCAGCTTGTTGTTGCGGAGAAGATTGGCTAAGAATTCTCGTGGTTTCAGCTCGAACCCGCTCAATGTTCACACCCAAACTCTCCAAAACTCCAGCAGCAATGCCTTCGCCCTCACGCACAAGTCCTAACAAAAGATGCTCTGTACCGATATATGAATGATTAAGTCGTCTAGCTTCATCAACAGCAAGTTCTATTACCTTCTTAGCCCTTGGAGTTAAACCAATTTCCCCCAAAACAGTCCTATCACCACGTCCAATAATAAACTCAACGGCAGATCGAACCTTATTCAGCTCTACACCCAAATTACCCAAAACTTTGGCTGCAACACCTTCACCTTCGCGAACAAGCCCTAAAAGAATATGCTCTGTACCGATATAATTATGGTTGAAGCGATGCGCTTCTTCTTGCGCTAACGTTAAAACACGCCTAGCACGCTCTGTAAATTTATCAAATCGATCACGCTCCGGCATCAGAACCTTCCTCGTTACCCGCTTCTTGGCCCACACCTGCTTCAGTTTCTTCAACTTCAGAAACATCAGATTCAGTATCTACCAATTCAGCTAATACCTTATCCTTATCATTTTCTATAGATTCATCACTACCGGTAGATTCTTGCACCATTTGTTCTTCTAAAACAGAATTTTCTATAGATTCATCATTATCACTAACAAGATCGTCTTCAACTACATCTTCCTTTTCAAGGGCTTGCGCAAACGCATGAGCAAAAGCAGAAACTGGTTCGGGATCTCGGGCAACTGCCTCCTGCACGGCACTCTGAGTAGCTGTCTGTAGTTCACCATCAATTTTGGTCCCATCTCGCTTAGGCAAGTCAAACTCTGTACGAACATCATCAGGCCAATCAATTATTGCGCCATTTCGATCAAATCCGAACCCCATGGCCTCAGCATCATTGCGAGCCTGCCGTAGAGATAACCCAAGGCGATGTCTCTCTTTATCAATACGTACAAGCTTTATGGGAACTACATCATTTTCTTGCAAAACATCTTGCGGATGCTGTATCCGTCGATTTGTTACTTCCGAAATATGCACCAATCCCTCAACGGGACCTTCCAAGTGGACGAAGGCGCCAAATTTCATAAGCTTCGTAACTCGTCCTATTAACACTTGCCCAACAACCATTCGATCGACAACCTCATCCCAAGCACCCGGAGTAGCTCTTTTAAAAGATAGTGAGATCTTCTTAGTTTCAGGTTCAATTTTTAAGATGAAGGCCTTTACAGAGTCACCAACTTTAAAAAGCTCCTTGGGCTTCTTACCACGCTCCCAAGACAATTCGGTAACGTGTGCTAGCCCATCTGCTCCACCAATATCAACAAAGACACCAAAATCAGCAATGGAAGAAACAGTTCCATCTTTAATCTGTCCCTCTTCCAAAACACTCAGCATAAGATCTTTCTGTTCTTTTCTCCATTCAAGCATCGCCGCACGTTCAGATAAAATCGCCCGATTTTTTCTCCGATTAATTTCAATAACTTTTGTTCGAAGTTCTTTCCCTACAAAATCACCGAGCGCAGATACCGAATCTTCAGTATCTCGCCGGACACTCTCTACTTGGGAAAGAGGAATGAACGCATTAACTCCCTCCACGTTTGCCAGCAAACCACCCTTATTATGACCTACCACCTGCGCCATAAAAGACTCACCACTTTCAAGCCGCAAGGCTAACGCTTGCCAGCCCTCTTCTCCACGAGCACGATCTAACGAAACAATGCCATGCCCTTCCGAACTAAATGGCTGGAGAACCATAACGCTAACTTTGTCACCAGTCTTTAAGGCATTTTCTTCACCGACGCCCAATGACAACATCTCTCCCTGAGGTATAACTGCTTCCATCTTCATACCAACATCAACAAATAAACCATCCGAAGAAGAGCTCAACACTATTCCTTCAACAATCTCACCTCTTCGCAATTGGCCAGCTGTTGAGGACTCCGAATTAAGGAGCTCCTCCATATTCATTTCATTTCCAGTTGCTTGTGAGGGTGTAGACGAATCTGATGTGGTAGACATGTTTTTTTATTGGCTTCTTTACTGATCAGCTAGAACAAGAATCTCATCCCAAAATTACCTGCAATATTTTAAGATGCAACGCAAATACAAGCTGTACAGACATTGTAACAGTGCAACGAATGGTGCGCACAGGGAAAATTTAATTGATATAAAACTAATCGAACAGGCAGTAATACCTAAAAGTACTCCTTGAAATTAAAAAACCTGGCAACGGCCTATTTTCCCACTCAGTTACCCAAGCAGTATCGTCAGCGCTGAGACGTTTCACTTCCGTGTTCGGGATGGGAACGGGTGGTTCCGCCTCGCTCTAGCCACCAGGAGTAACGAGTATCCCAAGCAGACCAGTGATAGTCAACTCTATCCAATATCTAACCATGCACCTAAAGCAAATCCTATGCTATACGTAACTCCAGCTGCTACTAAACCAAAGAACAACATCCGCAGACCAGAATAAACAACATTAAGGCCCGTCCACAACGTCACAGAAGCACCCAAAGTAAAAAGACCAACAGCACCTAACCCAATGCTACTCAGTAACGCTACCAATCCATCCGCAATGAGCCACGGTATGACTGGAAGAATCGCCCCAAAGGCAAACAGCGCAAAGGAGCTAACTGCCGCAACAAACGGGCTGTTTGAATCAATAGGAGAGAGGTGCAATTCTTCGCGTGTCAGGGTCTCAAGAGCAAGCTCGGGATCTGTAAAAATACGTCCAGCAGCAGCTTCTGCCTCTTCTCGTGAGAATCCTTTCGATTGGTAGATTAATGTTAATTCTTCGCGCTCTTCTTCAGGAAATTCCTTAAGCTCATCAGCCTCAATTGAAATTTGTCTTTCGTGAGCTTCCCTGCTACTCCGCACGCTAATCCATTCGCCTAGAGCCATGCTAATCGAACCTGCCAAAAGACCGGCAATGCCAGCAAAAGCTACCACCTCACTATTACTACTTGCCCCAGCAATACCCATAATCAAACTTAAGTTCGAGACAAGTCCGTCATTAGCACCTAATACAGCCGCTCGTATAGCATTGCCTGAGAGGTTTCGATGACGTCCTTCGAGCGAAGCAATCCTAGAGACACCAGGTCCGTCATCTGAAGCAAGCATTTGAAAAAGACGTGCGTGCGAACGTTCATCTTCTCTAAGCCCTTCGCTAATTGCCTCAGGTTGATCGTCATACATATCAAATGCATCATTCTCAAATTTAGAAATCATCTGAGCGACAGAGTTAACACCCCACCTGGCAGCTATGAAACCAAGAATTCGAGTACGTAAAGAGGGTCCATAATCTGGTATCACCTCGTCAAAGTCTCTTAATTTTTCAATCCACAAATCTACATGCCTAGACTCATCAGCGGCTAATTTTTGAAAAAGCTTCTGCAGTGCAGGATCTTTCGTAGAACGAGCAAGCATTTGATAAAGGGCTAACCCATCAATCTCCTCACGGAGATTACGTTTGTATCGACGAATTTTCTTTGCATCCTCTGTAGACTTTCCTGAGCTTCCCATACTGTAATTTAACCCTCTTTATCAGGATCTATGCTCGAGCCCTACGCAAAGTAATATTGTGTAATATCCATCCTAAGTGATTATAAACACTCTGTATGCATGAAAGGAATCTGTTAATAATGCTAATGCAAGAGTTCTTAGAACCTGGTTTAAAAACAATCGAACAAATCGGGGGGTATAAAAGCAGCAAATCACTGCCACCGCATAATCTGCCCACCAAACTACTTATCATTGACCTAGAGATGAGTGGACCAAATCCACGAGAACATGAAGTTTTAGATATTGGCGGAGTACTCGCAAGCATGGAGGAAGGATTCCCTGAATTAACTTCATGGGGTAGTAAAGTACGCCCACTCCATATAGGAACAGGGAACGTAGGAGCACTAGCGACCGTGTCATACAGCTCTAAAAAATGGAAGGGTTCCATGTCTTTAGAAAAGGCAATAACAAACATTTCACAAATCGGACATCAGTCGATTATCACTGGATGGGGTATTAGCCAAGATCTAGCATTTTTAAACGAAACCTATCATCGATTGAATCAGGAATGGCCATTTTTAAAAATCGCGATCGATATACAAAACATAGCTAAAAAGATGCTAACCCGTTCAGAAATTGACCGGTTGAACCTTGGGCACGTGGCAGACCGTCTTGGTATTGGGCGACTTGGTGAGCACAGCGCACTAGCTGATGCCTACACAACTTATGACGTTTTAACCACGCTATGGAAAAGAGCAACTAAGTAGCAACAAGTTGACAGGGGAACAATGTAGGCTAAGGATGTAAGAGCGTTCTCGGGGCGAGGTGCAACTCCTCACCGGCGGTTAAAGTCCGCGACTCCACGAAGTGGACTGACTCGGCGAAATTCCGAGGCCGACGGTTATAGTCCGGATGATAGAGATGAACAAGGGTTACCTTGTAATCTGATGTATTCAGGCATCAGCACCGCCCCTTTCGCAAGGTATTGGGGATGTTTACCGGAATAATCGAAGAATTAGGTAACGTAATCGAAAACGATGCTGGTGTACTGCGTATTAAAGCACCAAAAATACTTGTGGATTCTTCACTAGGTGATTCAATCGCTATCAATGGAGTCGACCTGACCATAACTTTTATTAACAATGACATTTTTATGGCCAACATCATGCCCGAAACATATCGCCGTTCTGCCCTAGGAGAACTTCGAACAGGGGACCTAGTCAATTTAGAGCGTAGTGTTCAACCCAATAGTCGACTTAGTGGACATCTTGTAAGAGGAGTAACTGAGGGCGTTGGGAACATACATTCTCTCAAGCCAGAAGGGGATGCACTGATAATAAAAATAAATGCTGCTAAGGAATTACTTAAATACATACTGGTTAAAGGGCCTGTTTGTATTGATGGAATAAGTCTCACTGTGATTGAAAAAGATTCGGAAAGTTTCAGTGTTTCACTAGTGCAATACACTCAGGACAAGACAACCCTCGCTAATCAAAAGCCAGGAGGAAAAGTTAATCTGGAAACCGATATTATTGGCCGTTACGTAGAACAATTTACGAAAGAATCTGTACAGGAATGAATGAATGAATGAAAACAATAAATCGGCAAAATTTGAACCAACAATTGCAACTGTCGACGAAGCAATTGGGGAATTCCAAAAAGGCAAGTTCGTAATCATTACTGATGACGAAAACCGTGAAAATGAAGGTGACCTTGCAATAGCTGCAGAATTTGTTACACCGGAAATAATCAATTTTATGGCTCGCTATGGACGAGGGTTAATTTGTATTGCTCTGACAGATGCACGCGTTAAACAACTTCAAATCCCAATGATGGTAAATCCCAATGATAATAGTTCTCAATTTGAAACGCCGTTTACGGTATCAGTTGAAGCACGTACGGGAGTTTCCACGGGTATAAGTGCTGCTGATCGTGCAAGAACAGTTGAAGTGCTTTTAGATCCTGATGCATCGCCGGAAGATCTAGTGAAACCAGGCCATATGTTCCCTTTGCGTGCAAGAGAAGGGGGAGTACTAGTTCGTGGAGGACAAACTGAAGCAAGTGTCGACCTATGTCAATTAGCAGGATTGAAGGGAGCTTCGGTCATTTGTGAAATCATGAAAGGGAATGGAGAGATGGCACGTATGCCTGAACTTCAAAAATTTGCAAGAAGGCATGATATAAAAATTTTAACGATCGAAACCTTAATTCGACATCGATTAAAAACAGAGCGTACAGTCAAAAAAATTGCAGAAACACACCTACCCACTCCGTACGGAGAAATGAAAATCATAGCTTATCAAGCAAATGAAAGTTCTGACGAACACGTAGCTATTGTGAATTTGCCGCAAGAACATACTGACGATGAACCTATTCTTGTTCGTGTACATGATCAGTGTTTAACAGGAGATGTTTTTGGATCAATGCGCTGCGATTGTGGAGAACAAAAAAATTTATCTATGGAAAAAATTGCAGAAGAAGGTGGCGTATTACTGTACCTACGACAAGAAGGGCGTGGGATAGGCCTACACAACAAACTTAAAGCCTACCAACTACAGGATGAAGGTTTAGACACCGTCGAAGCTAATCTAGCACTAGGTTTTCCTGCAGATAGCCGGGACTACGGAATCGCAATGCAAATACTACTTGATTTGGGTATTAACAAGGTGAGGTTACTTACAAATAATCCCATCAAAGTGAGTGGCCTAAATAGCTACGGAATAGATGTAGTTGAGCGCGTTCCACTTGAAGTAGCTCCAAATAAATTTAACCTAGACTATTTAAATACGAAACGACAAAGAATGGGTCATTTACTCAGCAATGCTGATGTACGCCACGAGGAAGAACCTAGTAATGGCTAAGAATAAAAAAGCTGACATAGGGAATCTGCACATCGCTATTGTAATTGCTCGGTGGAATAATTTCGTTACGCAACGTCTTTTAGATGGAGCGCAAAAAACTTTAATTGAAAAGGGACTGGCCAAAGACAAAATTACCACTATTTGGGTTCCAGGTTCATTTGAAATACCAACAGCAGCTCGTTGGGCAGCAGAGTCACAAAAATTTGATGCTGTGATTTGCCTAGGCGCGGTAATATTAGGTGAAACTGACCACTATAAGCACGTTTCAGAACAAGCGGCCTCGGGGATTCAACAGGTGTCCCAAGATACGAAAATACCTGTGATTTTTGGTGTCTTAACATGTAAAACTTCAGAACAAGCTTTAGCACGGGCAGGTGGGGCTTCAGGAAATTCCGGATCTGAAGGTGCGCTCGCAGCAATTGAAATGATAGAAATCAAAAAAAACCTTGCTAATGGCTAAAAGAAAATTCCCTATTGTTGGTGTTGCAATAGTAATAATAGATGACAGGGAAAGGTTATTACTTGGAAAACGTGCCTATGGCTGGGGAACAGGTCAATGGTGTATTCCCTGTGGAAAAGTTGAATGGGGGGAAGAAGTTAGGGAAGCAGCAGAACGTGAATTGAAAGAAGAAACGGGGCTCATTGCTAGAGCTGGAAAAGTAATAGCTGTTCATTCAAATTTCCACAATCCTGAGCAACTTTCAGTCGGTATTTGGTTTGCTGGAGAAAAAATAGAAGGTGAGATACAAGCAGCAGATGGGGAATTTACTGAACTTCAATGGTTTCCACTTTCAAAACCACCAGAGCTATGCTACCCAACTGATAAGCTA
Source organism: uncultured Dehalococcoidia bacterium (assembly GCA_963933025.1). Lineage (GTDB taxonomy): Bacteria > Chloroflexota > Dehalococcoidia > Tepidiformales > Tepidiformaceae > JAKUNN01. Next base: position 18,715 of record CAWVTC010000007.1, read on the forward strand.
GTAATAGAACAGCTTAAGGAAACTACAATTATCTAACATAACCGAAGTGTGATAGAGGCCAGTAACAAACACGAACACGACCTAATATCGCAGTCAACGGAATCGGTCCAAACAGCCTACTATCGGTGCTTTCAGTTCCGTTATCCCCCAAAAGATCAATGGTTCCATCTGCATGGAAACCACCTACACGCTTAACAATCACTAGCGCTCGATCCCGTGGATCAAGTGCTAACACGATTTCACCAACTTTAGGTAATTGCTTTTTGTAAAAACAGCAGTCAACGACAACATAATCTCCGGGATGTAGTGTGGGCAACATACTCAACCCCGAGATTTCATACCGAGTCAGACAACGAAATCTCAAAATTTTCCTTGGAAGGCTTCGAATAGAGCTGCGTATGATGGTGCAGCTCTATTCTTCGACAAAAAAATGGGCTTTTAGCCAGCAGTATAAAAGCTTACATCTTCACGACTCTTCGAAGTCCAGAAAATATTGTGTACTTGTTCGCACGTATCAACCAAAGCCTGTGCAGCATCAACACTAACTTCCACCTTGTTCTGAGAACACAGTTTTGCCGCGTTCCAGAAAATATTATGTATTTCCGGGTTAGCTTCCAAATGAGGAGGCTTAAAGTAATCCGTCCATAAAATCAGGAGTTCAGTCTTAGCCACCTGTGCCTGTTCTTCCTTAATTGTTATATACCGACTGCGGGTGTTTTCAGTCGCAAGATCGTTTCCTTCAAGCGCAACAAGCTTCTTAGCCATAGACAGCACCGCTTCTGCAGCAATACGGGCAGATGCAGGGTCATATACGCCACATGGGCCATCACAATGCGCACTAGCAATTTTTGATGGTTGTAATAAGCCTTTAATAAGATTCATAAGATTCCTCCAGTAGTTTGTGTCGAGAGTATACGCGTCTATAGCTTCTATCCATAATCTTCAAAATAAACTATTCTTGCTTAAACCTTGAGAAGTGGCTGAATTTTCCGAAAATTTGTTCGAAATAGTTTCAAATCTACTCTGTTTTCGGTAATCTTCACGGTCATTGAACTTTTAAAGGCTACTGCCATTTCAGTAAGCGATGGCATCTGGCAGACCTTTTGTTCATGTTATATGGGCTAAGACGGTTTAGAATTGGACAAAATCAATTCTGTCTGTCGTATTCAACGACAGACAGATAATAAAGAGGTGTCATATGTCTCATTCCTTTACCAAAGGTCAGCGCACGGTGCAGGCTCAGTCGGATTCAATAAGACTTGCTAATGCGATTGCAGAAGGTGCAGTGCATTCCACTATTACCGATGAAGATCGTAGCTTTATTGAAGATCGTGACATGTTTTTCTTGGCTACCATCGATGCGGATGGGAGAGTTAATTGTTCCTACAAAGGTGGCTTGCCCGGTTTCGTGCGTGTGATAGACGAACATACAATTGCGTTTCCCATTTATGACGGTAATGGAATGTTTATGACTGCTGGCAGCATTGTTGATAATGGTGAAGTGGGTCTGTTATTCATTGATTTTGAAAACCAGATGCGTATGCGTTTAAATGGAGTAGCCTCTTTAAATTTCGATGACCTGTTACTTCCAGATTATCCTGAGGCCCAATATATCGTGCGTGTTGAAGCCCGTGAGGTATTTATTAATTGTCCTCGATATATTCATAAACTTAAATTGGTAGAACATTCTATTTTTGTTCCTAAATCTGGTACTGAAACACCGATTGCCGATTGGAAATCAAACATGATTGAACATGGAGTAGGTGAATTGTTAAGTTCCCAAGATCCTACGCTAACTTCGCAAGAAAGGGATTAACACAAAAAATGGAATGTGCGCGGGCTGCTTTCTATATGTCAGGATGAGCTTGCAGAAAGCATTGAAGCAGGCCTACCAACTCATGGTTTTCATATCTACCGATATACCACCTAGCGCTTCGTCAAATAATACCACCCATTCTTCCAATCGAAGTACTTAAGGAATCTAAAGATTCTGATTCAGCATTGCTTAAACAAAATGAAATAGCTTCAGCATTTTCAAGTGCCTGCTCTGAATATCTAGCGCCTGGAATAGGTAGTACGTTTTCTTGTCGAGCAAGCCAGTTAAGTGCGATCTGAGCTGGGGTACGCCCATGAATCTTACCTATCTCATCCAACATAGATAGCAGCGGTTCTAAATGATTTGCATTCCTAAACTGCGCCATGAATCTCCGTAATCCTGAAGCTTTACGACCATCTCGATACTTTCCACTCAATACACCACTTGCAAGCGGAAAATAAGCAATAAGAGTTACATCAAGCTCCCTACAAGTTTCCAGAACTCCATTTAATTCAGGAGCACGATTGATAAGACTATAATTGACTTGATTCGAAGCGAGTGTTAAGCCGTGTTCAGAAAGAACTTGAGCTGCTTGACGCATCTGCTTGGCATTATAGTTGCTCACCCCAATCTGCAAGATATGGCCATCTTTTCTAGAACGCGCTAGTGTGTGCATCAAAGTTTTTGTAGATAAAATAGTGTATGGCCAATGAATTTGATACAAACCAAGGGGTATATTTACCCCAAGCCTCTCACGACTTGCGTCCAACGCCTTCGTAATAGACTTTGCAGTTAATCGATAAGGCAAAGGAGCAAATTTTGTCGCAATAACAGTATTTGCTAACTGATCAACAGATACTACTGCATGTATTGCTTCACCTAATAAACGTTCAGAACGTCCACGATTATAAATCTCTGCAGTATCAAAAAAATTAATCCCAGATTCTACAGCGCTTTTTACAACTGCATTCACATCTGTTGGTATAGAACCAGTTGAAACTCCCCCCCACGTATTGGTCCCAATACCTAAAGGACGTATGTACGGACCATCAAAACCAAGCTGGATATTAGGCAAAGATTGTGACATTAATGAAGTGTAAGTGATAAACAAAGTTGCCGCGTATCGAAGTGAGCTCTAATATTCTTCCAATGGCCTATAGCATCATAGAAACTTGTATAGGATGTACAGCTTGTACAAAGCGTTGTCCTACTAACGCAATTAGTGGTGATCGCAATGAACTTCATGTGATCGATCCATCTCTGTGTATTGATTGTGGCGCCTGTGGAACTGTCTGCCCACCAGAGGCGATCCTAGATGGTATGAATGATGCCTGTGAGGCTTTGAAAAAAACTCAATGGCCTAAAGCCGTCGTAATTGAAGAAAAGTGCATCGGCTCAGGATGTGAACTTTGTATAAATATCTGTCCTTTTGATGCACTTAGTTTGGAATACAATGAACGTGTCGATGATTTTTTCGGTGTAAGTACTGTTGATGAAAAAAAATGTACAGGTTGTCGTCTTTGTGAAGATGTATGTGGCTGGGATGCAGTCCACATCTTTCCATTAAGAGACGAGATGCAAAAATCGATCGAATCGCTTACTGATCAAGAAATAGAACTCATTAATCAGGCAAAAATCGGACAGAACGTCAAAGAACTAACACGCTAAAAATACTTATCGATTTTTTGAGCAAGCTCTAGATCAAGTTTAGTAACCCCACCGGCATCATGAGTACTTAGAGTAATGTCTACTTTGTTGTAAACCATTCGTATTTCAGGATGGTGGTTCATTACTTCAGCAACCATAGCAATACGGTTAATAAAACCAATTGCAACAATGTGATCGTCTAATTCGAAAGATTTTTGGATAGCATCTCCTTTCGAGGACCAACCTGGAAATCTAGAGATTTCTTTTTCAATTTGTGCATCAGTAAGCTTTTGGGACATGATAACCTCCTTATAAAGAAACAAAGGCGTATACAGAACAGTATGCAGAGTAGCCGTTCAAAATGGGAAAATTTAAATTCAAAAAAAACATCTCGGCGATCTTTTTTCAGAATCATAGCTGGTAGTGTAAGCAGTTTCGGCCTTGCAGCCACCGCTTGCTTAAGTACCGATAACACCCCTAAACCCCGAGCAACTATGACAGCGACTAAGTCTCCAGTAAATGCTCGAACAACTCCTATCTCTACAAAAGACGTAAACAAAGTTAAATATGGAAAATCTGGAGAAACACTTAGATATACAAGTAACATTTTCAGCGATACAATTTTCGATCCACATCGCACAACCACGATGCAGCTTCTTGATCAACAATCTCTGGTCTACAGCAAGCTTCTAAGCTATGCCAATCAGAGCAGTGGGACCCTTTCTGTAGATATTGCTGCGAGTATGCCCGAGCAGCCTGACTTACAGACGTTCATTTTTAAAATAAACCAAAAAGCCAAATGGCATGACCGTACCCCACTTAATGGAAGACCTGTCCGTTCACAAGACATAAAATACAGCATTGAACGTCAAATTAATGGTGATGCCTCCTATATCCGTCAATCACAATGGGCTTTAATCGAAACTATAGAGGCTCTAGATGAGCAAACATTAAAAATTCATCTTAGCGAACCTCATGTAGGAATGATTGAAAAATTCGCAGACACATCCTCTCTAATAGTTCCACCAGAAATCGGACGTCATAATTTTCGCAGCGATAACCAAATCGGTAGTGGACCTTTTCAGTGGGTTGAGTGGAAGGAAGGTGACTTTGCAAGCGTTTCAAAAACACCTAACTGGCATGGTACAAATGGACCATTCCTTAACGGAATAATTGCAAAACAGCCACTAAGCCTTGATGAAATAGAAGCAAATTTTCGCACCAAAGCATTAGATGTAGCGCTCATGGGAATAACGCAAGCACAACAGCTCAGGGAATCTTTACCAAAATTACGTGAAACAAGTCAAGGCTTAGCGCAATTCTATGGAATGAGATTCCTTTCAACTAAAGAGCCCTACAACGATGTCAGACTAAGAGGAGCTATTTCTATAGCCTTAAATCGGTGGGAAATGATTCAGTCAATGTTCGCAGGATCAGCTACCTTAAATCCTTGGATAAGCGCATCTGCAGAACGCTGGGCTTTGCCCCAAGCAGAACTACAAAATATCGCAGGACACAGGCCAGGAACGGGGGGGCGCCAAGCTGATATTAGTGAAGCAAAAGATCTTTTAAATTCATACCTGCGACAAACTGGACAAACAATCGGTTCTCTTGGTCCTCTAGAATTATTAATTAGTGATGAACTAGAAAAAAACTTTGGCTTAGGTACCATCATTCAAACACAATTAGATCAGAACCTGGGCATCCCGGTTAGGGTATCCGCAATAAGGCAGCAAGATCTGTATAGCAGGCTTTTCTCTGGAGAAGCCCCCTGGTTCGTCACTTTTGATAACGGTTGGACTGAATTGGACGATTGGTTATTCCCTTACTATCACAGTACTGGAACAGCAAATAGTTTTGCACTACGTAGCCAAAATATGGATGATTTAATTGAAAAACAGAGAAAAATGCCTGATCCTTTGGAGCGTCGCGAGATTAGTTACGAAGTACAGAGAAAACTATTAGATTTACACTTAGCGTCCAACTTTTTAA
>CAWVTC010000008.1:0-22735 GCA_963933025.1 uncultured Dehalococcoidia bacterium
ATCCAGCCCAATAGCTGTTGTAATTACTTTTAAAACACTTCCTGGTTCATAAAGTTGTGTAATCGCTGAGAGTTCTGGCCTAGAAGCTAGTGCAAGGATCTCGCCATTATTTGGATTCATGATCAATACAGTGCCACCGGTCCCTGCATGTTTCTTTATGGCTTTGTCTAGTTCCTTTTCAGCAATAGATTGAATCCGTCTGTCGATAGTGAGCTTTATTGATGCACCAGGAACAGGTTGATCTATGATGTGAATCCCAAAAGGTATGGGAGATCCTCTACTGTCTCGTTCATAGATGAAATTGCCTGGCTTACCGGCAAGTAGCGAGTTGTAAGTAGCTTCGATTCCCGCAAGACCTACGTTGTCTGTCCCAATAAACCCAAGTACTTCTAAGGCAAGTTTCCCACTCGGGTAGCTCCTAGCAGTATTGGGAAGTAAAACAGCTCCTTGCGGTTCTTTTTCCATCAAAGTTATGCCTGTTTCGTATTTAAGATCTCTTATAATTATTTGGTCAACAAGTACGCTTTTTTCGATAAGGTTCTGTAGAGCTTCGTCATTGAGTTCTGTTTCATTAGCAATTATGCTGGCAGCTTTTTTAGCGCTGTCCTTATCAGTCCAAGCTTTTGTCGAAATGTATAAATCCCAAGTATCGATACTTAAGACAAGAGGTTGGCCATTTCTATCAAAGATTTTTCCACGAGGAGCATCTAATATGTCGTTGTCTAGAAGCGTATTTGATGCCTGCGAGGAATAATCTTCATGGTTGATTACTTGTATATGTACAAGGCGCCCCAAGAAGACAGTGATGCAGGCCCCAAAGAGTATAAGGGGGAGCCAAATGCGACGCGTTGGTTGGGCACTTTTATGCGCCATCGATTCCTTCATGGCGGTCTCTCCCGCGACCACTTGATTAATTAGTGTTGGTCTGTACTAAGATCGACCTCCACCACGGAGTCGGTTCAAGAGTTTGTTTTTCCTGACCGGGGAGTTGCTCCGTTGTTTTTGTGACTGATATGAGATGGCTAGGTATTTTGATGAATATAGGTAAGGTCGGTGGATCGATTAATCCGATTTCTCTTGCACGCCGCTCAATCCGCTCTAGGGAGTTTAGCTCTGCTAGCTCTGATTCAATTAATCGTAATTCTGCAGTTATTTGAGAACGGTTTTGCTTAAGAAGCTGAATATCATGACCTTGTGTGGTTATCAAACTCGCTTGGAGTACTGGTATAAGCGCACTAAGTGTTAAAAGTGATATTGAGCAGATAATTCCCCAACGAAAATTTATGGAAGGTTGTGTAAATTTTACTAAAGTTTGTTGTCTTGCTGCCATTATTAGTCACCTAATCGTTCAGCAGCGCGGAGTATAGCGCTTCGTGCACGGGGATTTCTAGAGACTTCTGTGTCTGTAGGACGTATTGCCTTCTTTGTCAGTCTTTTTAAAGTCGCATTGTGTGAACAACGGCATAAAGGTAGGGATTTTGGGCAAATACAATCACTTGATTCTAGTGCGAATGATTGTTTAACAATACGATCTTCGAGTGAGTGGAAGCTAATCACTACGATACGTCCGCCTTTGCAGGTATTGGAAGGTTTGCCGAGCAGGCCATAGGCTTGAGGAAGCACATTGCGAAGGCTATCGAGTTCGCCATTCACTATGATCCTTAACGCAAGAAATACGGTAGTGGCGGGGTGTTTTTTCTTCCGATTCCGTACGTTCCCTGCGGCCTGCTCGACGACTTGAACAATTTTGTGTGTTGTGTAAATAGGTCTTGCTGCAATGATTGCTTTTACTATGCGTTTTGCATTTTGAACTTCGCCATAGTTTCTAAGAATTTTTATCAACTCAGTTTCGTCCGAATTGTTGATTAGTTCTGCTGCAGTTATGTTGTTATTGGTCCGGTCTAGGCGCATGTCTAGCGGCCCTTCAAGCCTAAAGGCGAACCCACGCTCACTATCATCAAGTTGAAGCGAGGATATTCCTAGATCCAGTATGATGCCGTTTGCAGTTTGTAGGTTTTCTGCCTGCGCTATTTGTTTAAGATTTTGAAAATCGCTATGTACAAAGCTGACCCGTCTCCCAAACGGAGCCAGCTTTGTACGTGCGTGGCTGAGTGCTTCCTCGTCTTGATCTATGCATAGCAATCGTCCATTTGGCCCTATAGCCTCAGCTATAGCTTCGCTGTGACCGCCTGCTCCGGTAGTGCAATCTATATAACTACCCCCTTTAATTATATCTAGATGGGCTAAAGTTTCTTCTAGTAAGACTGGAATGTGTGTTTTAGGATTGGCCATTATCGTCATCAATTCACCCTATTTGCACGTTCATCTAAAGAAAGTCTTTCCAATGCTTCTATACGATCCTTAGGAAGGTTTTGTTCCTTTTGTTGCCAAGTATCCTTAGCCCAGATTTCTAGCCTCCACCCAACACCAGCTACTATGACGGATTGCCTAGCTTCGGAATTCCTTTTTTCTTCATTAGTTAGGCCGATATGGGTTAGTAGTTCTTGAGGGATACTTATACGTCCTTGAGCATCACGTGGGATTTCTCGTGCTGTCGAAAAAACGGCTCGATTTAAGTTCTCACTTCCTTGAGATAATCGTGGTGCTTTATCTACTACATTAGTGAGTACTTCGAATCCGTCATGTGTATAAACTTCGATGCATTCCTCACCACCCTTAACTAGAATTGCTCCGGCAGAGAAGGCCTCACGTATTTTTGGAGGCAATTGAACACGGTTGCGATCGTCGAGATGGTACTCGAAAGCACCTAGAAAACGCGTCATAACCGTATCCTTTAGGGTTATTTTGGGAAGACTTGGGAATCTCCACCACTCTTCTCCATATATTAGGGTTATTGCACAGACATTACAAGCCTTTTGAAGAACTAAATATCGTAAGATTTGGGAATGGTTAAAATTTCTATACTTACTGCATCTGATACGGGTGCATTAGGTAAACGAATTGATTCAGCTGGTGAGTTTATAGCTGAGCGCTGTTTAGCTTGGGGTTATGAAGTAGTAAATCGTCAAATTGTTCCTGATGAAAAGGAAATAATTTCGCAAACCTTAGCGATGTGGTGTGATGAGGTTCTCGTGGATCTTATTCTGACTACTGGCGGGACTGGGTTAACTCCGAGAGATGTGACTCCAGAAGCAACGAGAGCTATTGCGGAACGTGATGTGCCTGGTATTCCGATTGCTTTAATAAGTAGTGGGCGAAGTGCCACTCCTTTTGCTGTTTTGTCACGAGGAATAGCAGTAACACGTAAAAAAACGCTAATTGTAAATCTTCCTGGAAGTATAAATGGTGTGTCTCAAGGACTAGATATTCTTGAACCTCTTATTTCCCATATAGCAGAACTGTTAACTGGGCCCACAAAGCATGAGGAGTAACTAATATTTGTGCAAAAACGATGCGGATAGATGTTCTTACATTATTCCCTAATATGTTTCCAGGTCCACTTGATATTTCAGTCATTGGACGCGGCAAAGAACAAGGTTTTTTTGATTTGTTTGTTCACGATATTAGAAATTATGCTTCTGATCGGCACAAGACTGTGGACGACACTCCATTCGGTGGAGGCCAGGGTATGGTTCTTAAGGTAGATGTTCTTGAGTCAGCTTTGAGCTCAGTTCAAGCTCAATCTGAGGAAAAAGGGAAAGTTGTCTACCTTACCCCTCAAGGGGAGCGCCTGACAGATGCACTTGTACGTGACTTTTCAGCGGAGCCAAGATTAATTCTGGTTGCAGGTCGATATGAGGGCGTTGATGAAAGATTTATAGAGAATTTTGTAGATCGTGAGATTTCAATTGGTGACTATGTTTTAAGTGGAGGAGAGTTGCCAGCAATGGTTCTAATCGAAGCAATGGTTCGTCAAATTCCCGGTGTTTTAGGTGATATGGATTCTGCAAAATATGACTCTTTTGCAGATGGTCTACTTGAGCATCCGCAATACACAAGGCCTGCTACTTTTAAAGGATGGTCTGTTCCAGATGTTTTATTGAGTGGTCATCATGCCGAAATCAGCAAGTGGAGAGAAGAACAACGATACAAGCGAACTTTTAAGCGCAGGCCAGATTTGTTAGACGATTAATTTTTTAAAGCCGTTCTAATTTCTTCCTCTAGCATTCCTATTTCTAATCGTTTGTCATAGAGCAGTTGCATTATCAACTCATCCGCTTTGGATAAAGTTTGTAAATTACTAAAACCTTGAAAAAAGAGAGAATCTTTTTTTGTAAATGAATCTGCATAAAGTCCTGTAATTTGGCTTAATTCTTCTGCTATGGCATGGCATCGTTCTTTTTCGGGATCTTCGCTTGAAATTTGTATTATCGCTTTTACGATTTCCCCACTTTTTTCAGTGTAAACACCAAAGTATCCGATATTTCCTGGAGGGTAGTACGGATCTCGTTTGCCAAATTCTCTTTCTGGTACAAAAAAGATTCTGATATTTGCAAAAACCTCCTCAACTTCAATGATTTTTAATTTAGTTAGGCGGGCAATTTTTTGGTTAATTGAGTCTATGCAATTCAAATCGTTAGTGCTGGGATCACCGCCAATATAAATTTTCCAATCTGATGCCCACCGTTCTAAAACTGGGTCTGTGCGTTCCCCATATTCGATCCCTAAAGCTATTTCCAAAAAGTATTCGAGAGTATCAGCTTCTACCGGGGTACTAGTATTTTTGGAGCAGCCTACTAAAACGATACTTATGGCTAAAAAGGTCGCGAAAAGACAAGGTTTTAAAACAGTGTTTGCTCCCAATCCAGCATCATAACGTTGATTGTTTCACCAGGTTCCACTACAGGTGTTTCTTCAGGAATAATTGTTAATCCATTTGCTGCACTCATGCTTGTTAGAATACCACTGCCTTGCGGGCCTGTTAGGTTTGCTGAAAAGGTTCCATTAGCATTTTCTGTAATGATGCAACGAGCAAAAAAACGTCTCCCATCTGTATTCACAATCCTGTCTTGTGTAACTGCTTGTATCACTGTTCGTTTCCAGCCTGGACGCCCCAGCATTTTAAAAAGTGCGGGTCGGCCAAATAGTTCAAAGGCTACCATTGAGCTGACTGGGTTTCCGGGTAATCCTAAATGAGGAATGGATCGTCCATCTGGAGTATCAAAAGTTCCGAAAGCTAAAGGTTTGCCAGGCTTCATTCGAACTGTCCAGAAATCAATTACACCCTCTTTAGCTAGGACATCTTTGACTACATCAAAATCTCCCCGAGAAACACCTGCGCTAGTAACAATCATGTCTGCGTCAAAGCCACTTCTCAGTTTCATCGTGAGATCTGCCACAGTGTCTTTAGCAATTCCTAAAATATGTGGAATTCCTCCGAATTGTCTAACGAGGGCTGCAAGCATTTTTGTATTCGCATCATATATTTGACCAGGTTTTCGAGGCTTTCCAGGAGAAACTATTTCGTCACCTGTTGAAAGAATTGCGATGTTTGGACGTCTAAATACTTCAATTTCTGTTAACCCCATACTTGCAAGAACGCCAATTTCAGAAGCACGAATAGTTCTTCCTGCTTCAAGGATTACTTGATTTTCTCGAATATCCTCTCCGCGGAAGCGGATATTTGCTGATACCTTTGCAGCTTTGAAAACTTTTACAAATGTTCCTTCTATATTTTTAGTACCGAACTTTTCGCTTTGTTCATCAGTTTCTTCAAATGGCACGATTGAATCCGCACCTTTCGGTATAGGTGCCCCTGTCATTATCCGTATGGCTTCATCTTCCCCTACTTCTTCTTTGGCAATGTAGCCTGCTGCTAAGTTTGCAATTACCTTTAGGGGTATAGGATCAGTTAATTTGGCTTTTTCGGTATCTTTGGCACGTACAGCGTATCCATCCATTGCAGTGTTATCTAAGGGGGGGATATCAAAAGGCGCGATTATATTAGTTGCTAATACTAGCCCGAGAGCTTCATCTAGCTTGGTTACAGAACTTGGTAGTCGATCGACAAGTGAAAGAATGCGATTGCGAGCTTCCTCAACACTAATCATTTGAGAAACAGGAAGGGTCAATTAATTACTCCTAGATAAACAAACTGTAAGGCAAGTAGTTGTACGTTGAACTCCGTTTACGGTTTCGATTAGTACGTATCCTCTTACCATATATTCTCCGTCATTTTGAATGTTATTTTGATTATCTCTGAAAAACATTTTTTTGAAAGTTTTTTTGATTATTTTTGCTTAGTTATTTATAAAATTCCTGAAGAAAGGACATATAGCTAGTTAAGTTTTATAATTCTTTTAACGTGACCAAATCCACAGACCTAGTTACTGAACTTAAAGCAGAGGCTTTGGCTGACCTTGTCGATTCAATAACTTCTGAACAACGTGAAGCATGGCGAGTTCGTTGGCTTGGTCGTCAGGATGGGCGAGTCACACAATTACTTCGCTCTATAAGTGACCAGCCTGTTGAAAATCGGGGTGAGTTTGGCAAAGCTGCTAATGCGTTAAAATTATTACTAGAAAGTGAGCTAAAGCTTGCTGGTGATCGCGATCAAGGTGCTTTTCGAACTGATGATCTATCTATAGATGTTACTTTACCGGGTCGTCCACAGGACATTGGTGCGTTCCATCCCATTACGCAGACGTTACATGATTGCATTAAGGTTTTTAAGGATATGGGGTTTCAGGTTTTTGAGGGAACAGAAGTTGAGTGGGAACATTATAATTTTGATGCTGTTCGTATTCCAAAAGATCATCCGGCTAGGGATATGTGGGATACAATTTGGGTTGACTCTATAATTAATGGTGAACGTTCGATGTTGCTTAGGACGCATACTTCACCTAACCAAATTAGGGTTATGGAAAAGAATGATCCACCTATCCGTGTTTTAGTACCTGGAAAATGTTATCGGCAGGAAGCAACAGATGCGACACACGAATGGATGCTTACACAGATCGAGGGCCTTGCTGTAGATGAAGGCGTCACCATGAGTGATCTCAAAGGGGCTCTTTACGATTTTGCTCGCCGCCTTTTTGGTAAAGATCGTGAAATTATTTTTCATCATAGCTTTTTTCCTTTTGTAGAACCGGGTATTGAAATGGCAATAGATTGCTTTATATGTTCTGGTTCAGGGGGTAGCTGTCGTACTTGCCATGGGGCAGGTTGGATAGAAATTCTAGGTGCCGGAATGGTTCATCCAGAGATCATTGAAAATGCTGGATTTGATTCCTCAAAATTTACTGGTTTTGCATTTGGTGTTGGTATTGAACGTGTAGCAATGTTGCGATGGGGTATTGATGACATAAGACATTTTTATCAAAACGATTTACGTTTTTTAAGTCAGTTCTCTGCAATAAAATGAAACTTTCTATTAGCTGGCTACGTGATTTAGTTGAGATTGATGAAAATTATCAACCTGACGAATTGGCAAGAAGGATTACTAATTCGATAGCGGAAGTTGAAGAGTTTGAGGTAGTTGGTGAAGATTGGGATTCCGCTCTTATTACGGTTGCAGAAATAGTAGCCCTAGCTAAGCATCCGAATGCTGATCGTTTGCAAGTAGCCACTATCAAAATTACTGATAGTGAATCAAAGGAAGTGATTTGTGGTGATCCTACGATTTTTGTGGGACAGAGAGTTGCGTTTGCTCGTGAAGGTGCACTATTAGTTGATGGGAAGACTGGTCAGAAAACAGCACTAAAGGCACGTCCCATTAGGGGGGTTGAGTCTGCAGGGATGATACTTAGCGAAAAAGAACTAGGGATTAGCGATGATCATGAAGCAGTCTTAACACTTTCTGAGGATGCTCCCATTGGTGCTGCTCTGTCTGATGTCCAAGGAGATGTAATTTTTGATCTATACACTTGGGCGAATCGTGCTGATCTTCTGGGAGTTGTAGGTATAGCTCGGGAAATTGCAGCATTAGAGGGGAACTCGCTTCTTATACCAGAGACAGGACATCTGGAATCGGACCGCCCAGTATCTGATTGTATTGATGTAACTATTGAAGATTCTGATTTTTGTCCTCGTTATACAGCAGCGGTTATTCATGGAATCCAAATAGGCTCTTCTCCAGAGTGGCTTAAAAAACGCTTGAGGGCACATGGTGTACGTCCTATCAACAATGTTGTCGACGTTACTAATTATGTGATGTTGGAAACAGGTCAGCCTTTACATGCGTTTGATTATGAGAGTATCAGTGATCAGAAGATCGTTATTAGGAAGGCTAAAGAAGGAGAATCTATAGTCACAATAGACGGAATTGAAAGGGAACTGACCAAAGATATACTTGCAATTTGTGATAGTAAAAGGCCAATTGCGGTTGCTGGAATTATGGGTTCCTTGAATAGTCAGGTTACACAAAATACAAAATCTATTCTTTTAGAAGTTGCAAATTTTTCTCCCGCAGGGATACGACGCGGTTCAATGAATCTGAAGCTTCGGAGTGAAGCATCAACACGTTTTGAAAAGGGTCTTGGAACTGGGATGGTTGATTTTGCTCAAGCTCGGGCCCTGCACCTATTTGAAAAGTTATGTGGTGGAATTTCTGCGAAAGGTATGTTGGATATTTATCCCGGGGATTCAAAGCCTAGCTTAATTGAACTCTCTACTGAACGTATAGAGCGGGTATTGGGGATTGAAATAAGCAATGCCAATATAGTTCGTATTTTGGAGAGCCTTGGGTTTGACATAACTGAAAATGAAGGTGGTGAAAGTTTCGAGGTTGTATCACCGTATTGGCGTACAGACATAGATATTGCTGACGACCTTATTGAGGAAATTATACGAATCTACGGATACGAAAATTTGCCTACAACTAATTTGGCTGGAGCTTTACCAGATCCTATTGAAAATCCTCTGTCTATGTTACGAGACAACTCTCGAGTTATCGTTAGTGGGCTTGGTTTTCAGGAGATTCTTACGTATACGCTTACTTCAAAAGAAGATCTTGCAAAAGTTAATGACCCTAAAGATAAGGTTCGTTCAGACCCGCTAGGTGTTACCAATCCCATTGCTTCTCAGCATACTTGGTTACGAACTTCCTTAAGGTCTTCTCTTTTAAGAACTTTTGCTGATAATCGTAAGCATCAAGATCAGGCACTTCGCTTATTTGAAATTGGTGTTGAATATTTGCCAGTCGTGGATGATTTACCTGAAGAACAGCCAGTCTTATGTGCTGTTCTTGGAGGTGGACGTCGTGAGAGGTGGATGCGTCCAAGCTCTAAAAGCCTGGATTTTTTTGATGCAAAAGGTGTTTTGGAAACCCTACTCCTTTCTCAAGGTATTAAGGCAAGTTATAGCAGCATCATTTCCCCGCCACTAAAACCAGGACTTTCAGCTAAAGCAACTGCAGTTGCAACTGGTGAAACTATTGCGGTTATAGGACAGATTGAAGAAAAAACGGCTGATTTTTTCAATATTGATGAACCTGTCTACTTGATTGAATTTTGGCTTAGTAAGGCAGTTGATGCAGTTCATATACGTCCTGAATATATGCCACCACCGAGGTATCCTGATGCTCGTCATGATTTTTCCATTATTGTTCCTGAGCACATACCAAGTGGAGAGGTAATTAATTTTGTATGTGCTCATCGTTCTGGAGATGTTGGATGTGAAGCAGAGCTTTTTGATGAATATCGTGGAGAAGGGTTACCTGCCCAGATGAAATCTTTAGGTCTTGCTGTTAAATACCGCTCGCAAAACAGAACGTTAAATGAAAAAGATGTATTGAAATGCCGTAAGAGCTTACTTAATCGTCTTGAAAAAGAATTTGGAGCACTTTTACGCAACTGATAACGTAAATTTTTAGTGTTAATAGGAAGTGTTAGTTGACTAAAAACGATTCTAAGCAATTACGTTATATTCCTGCTGTTGGATTGTGTAGTGTCTGTGTGTATAAAAAGATTATTTCTACAGATCGCTCCTCATTGTTTTGGTTCTGTAAAGCAGCTGTATTTAATAAGACGCTAAGACGCTATCCATCTTTACCTCGTTTGGAATGTGTTGATTTTGAGGATGTAAGAGTCGTAAATGCCAACACAAACGATTCATAATAATCGTTTGTGTTGGCATTTACGACTTTAGCTTGGATAATCATTGAATGAGTGATTTAGAAAATTTATCTATTCCCTCTCGTTATCCAACTGAAGGTGTTATGCGAGATGGTACATCAATCTTGTTTATTCCGTTTACGTTAGCGTATCGTGAAAAACTTGAAGCTTTTATCAAGACCTTGTCATCTGAGGATCTCTTATATTTGAGACAGGACATCACGGATCGTTCAGTAATTGATCAATGGACTGATTCTGTTGATCGAGGGGAAGTTTTTACAGTATTAGCCTTTGTGGGTACAACTATTGTGGGGTATGCGAGTTTACATATCGAGACTGCTATATGGTCTCGACATGTTGGTGAAATTCGCATGAACGTGCATCCAGACTATAGAGGGACAGGTGTCGGTGCAGCCTTAGCAGGGGAAATTCGTTTTATTGCACCCAATTTTGGAATTCGGAAATTAACTGCAAATATGACTTTGGAGCAGCATACCGCGATGCTTATATTTGAGCGGCTTGGCTTTCGAATACAAACAATACTTCGAGGTTGGGTGACTGATAGAAATGGTGACGAGCGAGATCTTTTGGTGATGGCACTAACTTTAGTGGACTCAGATCAAGCCTAGTTGCTAGACTTTGAGCATGACGGTATGGTAGGTTGAATTCTCTAGAATATTGTTGGTAATGGAGATTTTGTGGCAGGACCGTTAGACAATTACTTGGATCTTATAGATGCTGCTGGTGAGTTGTGCATACATCCTCAAAGTTTGCGCCGTTTGATCAAGCAGAAAAAAGTACCAGCAACCCTTTTTGCAGGAAAATATCTTATTGAGCGGGATAAGCTCGAGATGTTCAAGAGTAACTATGACCCACGTCCTGGCAGAAAACCAACACTTAAATTAATTTAGATTATTGAAAGATCATTTCCTGGCTATTCAGAACTGCCAATGTGACTAATACTGCTGCTTCTACAAATAGAAATAATCCTGCTAATGATAGTTTGATTAGCTGATCTTTCCCTTGTGCTGAAAAGGCTGGAATTGTTACAAGGATCAGTGATGTTGCCCAAACAAGAACAAAGATTACGCCTAGCGAAATAGGACTGTAAAGAAATAAAATGGACATTGCCCCTACCTTTTTTAGGTTCCGAACTGCAAGATAATATCTGATTTATTCGCAACGTGCTGATTTTTCCAATTTACACTTTGTCTATGAGGTTTTTTTAAATTGTTCGAAATGCACAATTGCTTTATTGAGAGCATCGGCAGCAAGTACGCTGCAGTGGTATTTATCTCGAGGTAACCCGCCTATACCATGGAGAATTGATTCGCGAGTAATCGTTCGTGCTTCGTCTATAGGCATATTACGAACAATCTCACTTGTATATGAACTAGTTGCAATAGCAGCTGGACAGCCACGTGTTTGCCACCGCATTTCAATTATTTTCAGATTTTCAATTCTTAAAGTGATGTGCATTGTGTCGCCACAGATAGGATTTGAAACAGTTGCTTCTCCATCAGGCTTTTCCAAAATTCCTGCATTTTGTGGGTTTTGAAAGTGTTGAACAACTTTCTCTGAATAATCTGACATTTTTACCTACGAAAGTAAGATCTTACTCGTCGAGCGATAGCTCTGTTAAGCCTAGTACTGTAAATATTGCAGTATAGGCGCTTAAATTTGAAGGATTGAAGTGAGATTTAATATGTAGAACATCACTGTTTTGATCAATGACGACTACAGAACGGTATGATTTTTGCTCATCCATATTCCAGAATCCGAATGATCGTACTACTTCGCCGTGGAAGTCACTTAGAAGGGCAAACGGAAAATGGTCTCGTTCTTGAAAGCGTTTATGAGAACCCAGTCCGTTTGTATTAATTCCGAACACAGTAACCTTTGCTTCTTTAAGTAGTTCATGTTCTTGGGCGAATGCGTTAAGGGTGCTTGTGCAGATAGGCATACCATCGTCTTGATAGAAAACTAAAAGTACTTTTGTACGTTGTAGTGTTTCGTTCAGATCAACTCTGATTTCTGTTCCATCCGGTTGTATTGCTGGCAGAGAAAAATTGGGCGCTTTCTGACCGCTGAGGAGAAAAACCTTTTCTGATTCTTGCGGACTCATAAAAAATTATCACCTTCAAATCCCGGAGCTATACCTTTGACTCCCCGTAAGCCTGCAAGCATTTGTATATTTCCCAAACCAGCAGCATCTGTGAGTGTCTGAAATGCTTGCCTTCTTTCAAAATAGTTTGCTAAGTCTCCCCGTGCATCTTCCACGAGTTGTCCTATACCTAAATGAGTCAAAAATTCATGTTGTGGCGTTGGACCTAATTGAGTATATCCGCATTTTTCTATTCCAAAAGCGAGCTCGGAAAGATTAACATGCGAAGTGATGTCCTGTTCACCAACGTGGCGGAAAGGGTCCTCATGTACTGTATGTCGATAAAAACATGCAAGTGTTCCTTGTAAGCGCCAAGGCGCCCACAATTTTTCTTCTAGATAGCCATAATCAGCCAAGAGGATGCCACCTGCTTCAATTAGTTCAGACATAGCTTCTAGCAGAGGCCATGCTCGTCCATTAATTTCGAAGCGACCTTCCTTCGGAACATTTTTTATCACAGTGATACCACCATGGATTTCAACAAATTGATTGCCATCCCAACGTACATAAATCTCAGCTGATCCACGCGGCGTTGCCTCGAAGAGCCTAGTTGGGAGAGCATCAAAAAGTTCATTAGCGATTATTACACCTTTAGACACGGGGCTTGGATTTAGGTTTAACCATTCAATGCGCGAATCAGAACCTGGCATATTTGGTTCAAGTGCTACGTAGTGAATTGACTTTGCAAAGTGATTTTCACGTCCTTCTGCCCAGTCCAAAATTGCAGTTGCAAGTGATCCTTCACCTGCACCAGGCTCGAAAATTGTGAATTGACTTGGCTTATCTAACTTTTCCCAAATCCATTCACACCACCCAGCGATTGCCCAACCAAACATAGGATGTATGGATGGACTTGTTAGGAAATCACCATGTCTTCCAATACGTCCTTTTTTGCGATAATACCCATGTTCTGGATGGTAAAGTGCTAGCTCCATAAAGCGCTCAAATGGAATGGCTCCACCGTCCATTTCTTCTATAATTATTTTGATAAGTGTTGGGTTTCCCGTTGCCGCTATACCAGGATCAAGGTTAAGTGCCATCGACTAAGTGTCTCACTACAAAGTTACTTTGTCTCGTCAGGTGTTTCATTGAAGAACCTGTGGGTATTGTTACTTTAGAGATGTTTCTCAGGAGTAGTGATGGAGCGATTTATACCTCATCAAAAGTTGTGGGTTGAATATAACGATCAACTTGTGATGTCGGATTATAGGGTTCGCTTACTAGAGTTAGTTTGTGAAAATAGTTCTATATCTAAAGTAGCCAAAGAACTAGGTCTCTCTTACCGTCGTGCATGGGGTAAAATTAAGGAAATGGAATCTAATCTAGGCTGTATGCTTGTAACTTCCAAAGTAGGCGGTCCTGGTGGAGGAAGATCGAAACTCATTAAAGAAGGAATAGCTTTTTTAAAAGCTTACCAACGTTTCCAAAATCATATGTCTGAGGAGTTGATTGAAATTTTTAAAAGTGAGCCCATCTCGTCTCTGAACGACTCCGCTGTTACTCTCGAACAATGACTTATTTAAAAGATGTGTTATGTGGCGATATTCGACCTTCAGATGTGGGACGAAGTGTGCGTATTGCTGGCTGGGTTGATCGTAGGCGTGATCATGGCGGAGTTATTTTTATAGATTTGCGCGATTCAAAGGGTGTAATCCAGGTTGTTGTCAATCCTGATGATTCACGTTTATATGATATAGCGAAACGTATTCGTTCTGAATGGGTTATTGGCCTCGAAGGGACAATTGAACATCGGACGAAGGAGACCATCAATTCAGATCTTCCAACTGGAGAAGTTGAATTTGTTCCGATTGCAATCACGGTGCTTAATGAGGCCGTGACACCCCCATTTTCAATATATGAGCCGGGCGAGGTGGACGAATCACTCAGGCTTCAATACAGATATCTTGATCTCAGACGACCAGAGGCAATAGAAATTCTCCGTCTTCGTCATGAGGTGGTTGCATTCATTCGAGATTTTTTCATTAAAAGAGATTTTATGGAGGTGGAGACACCAACTCTTATACGTTCAACTCCTGAGGGGGCACGTGATTTTTTGGTTCCATCTCGTTTGCAGCCAGGTGAGTTTTTTGCTTTACCACAATCCCCACAAATTCTGAAAGAATTATTGATGGTTGCAGGTGTTGAACGTTATTTCCAGATCGCTCGTTGTTATCGAGATGAAGATTTTCGTTCTAATAGAGTAGCTGAACATACTCAACTGGATATGGAGATGGCTTTTGTTGACGAGGCTGATGTAATGACTTTAGTCGAAGAGCTTTACACTGAAGTAGCCTTACGTTTTGGTAATGATAAGCAAGTTTTGGAAGTACCTTTTCCACGGTTGGACTATGAAAACTGTATTGCACGATATGGTACAGATCGTCCTGATCTTCGCTTTGGGTTAGAGTTCATCGATGTTGGAGCCATATTTGAGAAAAGTGAATTTAAGGTGTTTAGTTCTGCATTAGAGAGTGGTGGGCAGATAAAAGCGATTTGTGTTAGCGGGCAAGCAAATATGGCTAGGCGAAGCATTGATTCTCTAGTGAAAATTGCTCAATCTGTGGGTGCTGGAGGTTTGGTGAACATCGGTTTTTCCGAGGCAGGGGAAATTCGTTCTCCAGTCTCACGTTTTCTTAACGAAGAGGAAGTGAGTGCGCTGAAACAAGCAACAGGTGCAAAAGAAGCTGACATGCTGTTTATTGCGGCAGGCCCACCAGAAATTGTTTCTTCGACGCTTGCCCTTATTAGGGAAGAGCTGGCAGAGCGACTTGATTTGCGAAATGATGAAGTGTTTGCATTTGCTTGGGTGACTGGGTTTCCCCTACTTGAATGGAAACCAGAGGAAAATCGTTGGGATTCGACTCATAATCCCTTCAGTGGCTTTGTTGCTGATGATGCAAATTTATTAGATACGGATCCTGCTAAAGTTCGTGCAAGACAATATGACCTAGTACTGAACGGTGAGGAAATTGGTGGTGGTTCTATCAGGATTAATAATCGTGATGACCAAATGCGCATTTTTCAGCTTTTAGGACACAGTGACAGTGAAATTGCTGAACGATTTGGTGTTTTATTGCAGGCTCTTGAGTATGGAGCTCCTCCTATGGGTGGCGTAGGTGCAGGTATTGATCGGTTAATTATGCAGTTAGTAGGAACCTCTAACATTCGTGACGTCATAGCGTTCCCGAAGGCTTCGTCAGGAGCAGATCCTCTTATGAACGCACCTTCGCCTGTTTCTTCTGAACAATTGAAGGAACTAGGATTGCAGCTAGTTCCTGAGATAGAACAGAGGATTGATCAACCCGACCTTTAATCAGAATTCAATTTTAAGAAAATTCTAAGAATACAATGCGAAAAGTGCTATTGAAAAACTTTTTTGTTACCCTAAATTTACGATGAAAGTATTAAAAAATTCTTTTTTAATAACTGTAGCTGCATTTTTTTCGTGTGCTGTGCTTTTTTCTGCATGTGGTGGTGAATCTGGGGGTTCTAAAATTGAGCCAACAGAGACACGACGTGCAACAGAGGAAAAAGCTGAGGAGGAAAAAGATTTAAGAGGTTCTTCCAGTTCAAGTGCTATATGTAAGGAGAATAGATTACTAACTTATGGTGGTGAACCTGCCACTGTTCTCGATCCTATTCTCGTTAGTGATATCGGTACAGCCGAGTACATTATTGAAATATTTGGTGGTCTTGTCACGCTAGGTTTGGATTTACAAATAGAGCCTGATTTAGCAGAGAGTTGGAAGATTTCAGACGATGGGCTGACATATACTTTTAAGCTTCGGAAAAATGTGGTTTTTCATAATGGTCGACGTGTAACAGCAGAGGATTTTAAATACAGTATTGAGCGTGCTGCAGATCCATTGAACGCTTCTCCTACAGCTCTCTTATATCTCAGTGAGATTGTAGGTGTAAAAGATAAATTTGGTGGTTTAACCGATACGGTTAGAGGAGTTGTGGTAATCGATGAGTCAACGATTCAAATTAGTTTGACTGAACCTATTACTCATTTTTTGCAAGTATTAACATATCCAGTTTCGTTTGTAGTGGATAAAGAGCAAATAATGCGTGATCCTACGAATTGGACTCGTAATCCTAATGGTACGGGCCCATTTAGATTGCAAACTTTTAACCCGTTGAAAGAAATTGTTCTTGCTCGAAATGAACGTTACCATCTCGGTCCTCCTAACTTAGAGGCTGTTGTTTTTAATCTAAGTGGGGGTTCCCTATCTACAAGGTATGAAAATGATGAGATCCACATAGCTCTAGTCCCCACTTTGGAACTTGATTCGTATAGAGCGGGGAAGAGTCGATATGCAAGTGAATATCGTGTTGCTAAAGAAATGTCACTTTCATACATTGCTTTTAATGTGAATAAACCTCCATTTGATGATCCACTAGTCCGACAAGCTTTAGCTTTGGCCGTTGATCGCAATGCTATTAACGAGGTGCTTTATTACAATCGGTTCCGTGTTGCTGATGGTATTCTTCCTCCTGAAATGCCAGGTTATAGTGAGGATGTTTCTTCGTATCCCTATGATCCGGAACGTGCTGCAGAGCTAATTGCCAATTCCAAATATTTTGATAATATGCCCAGAATTACATTAAATTTTCCGGGTTCAGTTGCAAGTGGTGGTGGCTTTCTTGAAGTATTTCAGCAACAATGGTCTGACAATTTGGGCTTAGATATTGAGTTGGAAGCAGTTGAATGGTCAACGTTTTTGCGAGAATTACGTCGAAAAACATTCCAAGTGGCTTCCTTGGGATGGATTGCGGATTATCCTGATCCGGAAAATTTTCTACACAAGTTATTTTCTAGTGGAAGTACCCAAAATGAACTTGGTTATGCCAATGTTAATGTAGATGAATTATTGAAAAAGGCTCGTGTTGAGCAAGATATGATTCGTCGAAATAAATTATATTGGGAAGCTGAACAAATTATTTTGGATGATGCGGCAATAATTCCCATTTTTTGGTCAGTGCAGCATTTACTTGTGAAGCCGTGCGTACAAAACTGGCCTGACCTTTCTATAGGTGTTCCAAAGTATCGATATATAACTATTGCTAGTCAATAAATTGTGAAGTGAGAGGTATAAATGAGCCAGGGGATAGGTGCTTATTTAATAAGGCGAACTTTTTCAGCAGTGATTGTTCTTTTCGCCATATCTATCCTAGTGTTCCTAATTTTACGACTAACACCAACTGATCCTGTCGAAGTTTTGCTTGGCCAAAAGTATGATGCTGCAACTGCTAGCGTTTTACGTGAAAAGTATGGATATGACAAATCCCTGCCAATTCAATATGTCACGTATATACGCAATTTAGTTCAGGGTGATTTTGGAATTTCTACACGTCGTTTGGATTTTACTGCGAATGAAATTGTAATTCCCCGACTTTGGGTTTCTGCAAGACTTGGTTTTTTTGCTTTGGTAATTGCTTTTGGTTTAGGCATACCTTTTGGTATTTATACCGCATTAAATCGAGGGAAAAATCGTGACCCTGCATTGATAGGGGGCTGGCTCGCGGTTGATGCGGTACCTGTTTTTGTTTCTGCCCCAATTATTCAGTGGATTTTTGCCCTGCAATTAGGTTGGGTAGACTTATCGTTTGAAGGTGTTTTTCACAAAAATATGATTTTACCTGTGCTGTTGATCGCTTTGCCTGGAGTTGCTGGAGTTGCTCGATTTATGCGCGCTTCTATTATCCAAGTTATGAGTGAGGATTATGTACGTACTGCGAGGGCGAAGGGTCTTCGGAACCAAACGATTGTGCTGCAGCATATTACGCGTAACGCATTGCTTCCTGTTTTGACAGTTATAGGACTTTCGCTGCCGGGTATTTTTGCGGGCTCACTTTTTGTTGAACTATTTTGGGGTATACCCGGTATTGCAAGGGAAAGTCTGAATGCAATTTTGGCGAATGATTATGATATTATTTTGGGCTTAGTACTGTTTGGTTCCTTTCTTTTCGTCATGGTGAATATTTTCATAGATGTTGCGTATGGATTTATTGATCCCCGTGTCCGTATCGGCGCATCTAGGGGTGCAGTTTGATTTTGAAAACCAATCATGAAACGGAATTATTAGATCGTGGTGAGAGGAAACTATTTAGTTATCTGCATCGATTTCTCGGAAAAAAAATTGCCGTGATTGCCACAATTTATATTTTAAGTTTTTATGCTGTTGGGATTTTTGCGGATCAGTTACCAATACCTAATCCTAACCAGCAGGTACTTAGCCTAGAGGCCCGTAGTCAAGGTCCTTCCCGAGAACATTTACTAGGTACAGATCGATTAGGAAGGGATTTACTTTCACGCGTGATTTATTCTGCTCGTACCACAATTATTTTTACTACTGCTGTAATTATCACAGGTTCTTTATTTATTGGGCTTACCTTGGGTTTGCTAGCAGGTTATAAAGGAGGGTGGCTTGATAGTATTATTATGCGTGTCGGAGAAACGCTTTCTGGGATACCTACATTGTTTCTTTTGATTGCTATAAGTGCGGCTTTTCGAACCTATATAAATGATTTAGGTTTTTGGTTTGAGGAACATACATTTTTTGGTGAAAGCGGTCCTGTTTTTGTAGATTTCTTAATTATTATTGGTGCAGTTGTACCTTTTGCATGGATTGGGAGTTCGCGCATAGTTCGAAGTCAGGTGCTTGCGATACGTGAACAGGAATACATTCTTGCTGCAGAAGCGATAGCGGCGTCCACGTGGAGAATTGTTTGGAAGCATATTTTTCCTGGTGTGATTCCCCTTTTCCTAGTTGGTCTTTCTGCAAGTATGGCTGGAATCGCAGGTACGGAGGTTGCCTTGTCTTGGTTAGGACTTGGAGTAGATCCCCCAACCTCTTCGTTCGGAACACTTTTAAATGAAGCAGGAGGGATTAGAACATTTAGTGAATTCCCGCATTTACTGCTTGCTCCTGCTATACCGGTGGTGTTATTTTTCTTTGCTTGGAATTTATTAGGTGACTCACTTGTTGATCTTGCGGAGCCACGTACTGTTCGCGAATGAATACCGAATTGTAAAATGTCGAAAAAAATCGAGTAAAAGCCGAGTGTTCGGTATAATCCTATAATTCAGGGGGCAGAAATAGTGAAAGTGAATCTTGAAAGGCTTCCTCCGAGCCTTGTTACTTTGGAAATTGAAATCGATGAGGAAAGATTAGAGCCAGCATTAAAGGCTGCTTATCGTCGCGTTGTGAAAAATTTGAAAGTTCCAGGATTTCGTCCAGGAAAAGCCCCGCGAAGTGTAGTAGAAAGCCGAATTGGTCGAGAAGGTCTTATTCAAGAAGCTCTGGACAAACTTGTTCCTGAAATCTATAACGAAACTGTTGAGAACGAAAATTTAGAGCCTATTGCGGAGCCCGCGATTGAAGTGCTCGAATTAGACCCGGTTCGTTTTAAGGCCATTGTGCCGCTTAAACCAACAATCAATCTTGGTGAGTATAGAAATATCTATGTGGAACCTGAATCTGTAGAAGTTACTGAGGATATGTTTGAAGAACAGATGGATGCTTTACGAAGGCGTTTTGCAACACTTATTCCTGTGGAACGTCCTGTGAAATGGGGCGACATTTTAACTGCTGATGTGCATGCAACTGTTGAAGACCAAACTTTTGCAGAAGATAAGGATGTAGTTTTTCCGTTAACAGAGGGAAGGGAGCTCTTTCTACCAGATCTAGCAGAAGCTTTTATTGAAATGAAGATAGGTGATGAAAAACAGGTGGATATTGCAGTACCTGAAGATTTTGTACAAGAGGGTTTTAGAGGGAAGACAGCCAGCTTCACATTATCCTTGAAAGAAATTAAAGAAGAAGAACTTCCGGAAGATGATGATGAATTGGCAAAGCAAGTAAATTTAGACGAAGTGAATACTTTCGATGAATTGGAGGAACGCGTCCGTTTGGATATTTTAGAAAATTTGCAGCGTACTGCTGATGATGAGTATCGGGTCAAGGTTATTGATGAGATGACTGAACTTGCTGAACTTGAGTATCCCTTAATTTTGATTGAACGTGAGGTAGATCTTTTAATTCGTGAAACACATGGCAATGATGTTCGTAATTATCAGACTCATCTTTCTCAAATAGGACAAAGCCCAGAACAATTTAGGGAAACATTACGTGAATCTGCTGAGTTGCGAGTTACACGTAATCTTATTGTGAGTACTTTTGCTGAGGAGGAAGAGATTGAAGTTTCAGATGATGATGTTGAGGAGGAAAGAAAGAAGATGCTCGTTGCAATTGGTGAAAATAATGCTCAATTGAGTGAATTGTTTGAGAGTGAAGCTGGGATAGAAAATCTGAGACAGCGCTTATTTACGGAAAAGACTCTGCAGTCGATCCAGGAGATTGCAAGTACTGAACAGGTTGAAAATCACGATAGCGAATTTCAGGAGAATGTTGAATGAGCCACCCTTTTCAATTTTTAGCAGAATCGATAATTCCAACAGTTGTTGAGAGTGACGACCGATCGGAGCGTTCGTTCGATATCTTTTCATTATTATTAAAAGAACGCATTGTTTTTCTTGGTACTCAAATTGATGATCAGGTTGCAAATCTTATAGTTGCCCAGTTGCTTTTTCTGCAACGGGAAGATCCTAAACGTGATATCAGTCTATACATACAATCGCCGGGTGGTGTTATTCCATCAGGGCTTGCTATTTACGATACTATGCAGTTGATCGAGCCTGATGTTTCTACTATCGCAGTCGGACAGACTGCCTCAATGGCTACGGTTCTTTTGTCTGCAGGGGCGAAAGGAAAGAGGTATGCACTTCCTAGCGCAACGATTCATATGCATCAGGCGTTGGGGGGAGCTCGTGGTCAGGCACGGGATATTGAAATAGCGGCTAAAGAGATTCTTCGTAATAACGAGATTATTCGTAATATTATTTCATCTCATACTGGGCAGACTAAAGCAAAAATTTCTGGAGATTTCGATAGAGATTTTTACCTTGATGCTAAGGGGGCGAAAAAATATGGCTTTGTTGATGAAATACTTAGTAAAAGTAGCCAGGAAGGCAAAGAAAAATGAGCAGTGGCCATACTAGTGGCACTGAATATTCTTGTTCATTTTGCAGTGAAGGTGAGCAACAAGCGGGTCGATTAATAGCAGGGCCTGGATCAGTTTATATTTGTGAAAATTGTGTTAATAGGTGCGCGGCTATTATTAGTCAGGATGCGATCCAAGTTGACCAAGTACCGTCTGTTCCAGTGCTTGATGAAGCACCACCATTTGTTCCGGTAAAAGTTCCTCCGCCACGGATGATTCATGAGCATTTGAATAATTATGTTGTTGGACAAGAAGAAGCAAAAAAGGTTTTGTCTGTTGCGGTGTATAACCATTATAAGCGGATTAACAATCTTTCAAAAAATGCGGATGTTGAACTTGAGAAGTCTAATATTCTTTTTGTTGGGCCGACTGGAGTTGGAAAAACTTTGCTTGCAAAAACCCTTGCTCGCTTATTAGAGGTTCCTTTTTCTATTGCTGATGCCACTGCACTAACGGAAGCTGGCTATGTTGGAGAAGATGTGGAGAATATTCTTTTACAGTTAATGCAAGCAGCTGATTTTGATATTGCTAAAGCTGAGCGGGGAATAATTTACATTGATGAAATCGATAAGATTGCTCGGCGTGCTGATAATCCGAGTATTACTAGGGATGTTTCAGGTGAAGGTGTACAGCAGACTTTGTTAAAGATTATTGAAGGCTGTATTGCGAGTGTCCCGCCCCAGGGAGGACGTAAGCATCCACATCAAGAGTTTTTACAAATAGATACCTCGAACATTCTTTTTATTTGTGCTGGTGCTTTTGAAGGACTAGATCAGATTATTGCTAAGAGGCTTAAAGGGAATAATAGTCGAGTTGGATTTCTGGCAGATGCACGTGTGGAAAGTCAAGGTTCTGTGATTGCTCAAGTTGCCCATGATGATTTGCTTAAGTATGGCTTGATTCCCGAATTTGTTGGGCGATTATCTCTTGCGGTTGGCTTAACAGAGCTTGCAGAAGATGATCTTATTAGAATTTTAACTGAACCAAAAAATGCGTTGGTCCGCCAATTTGAGCGTTATTTTGAAATGGATGGGGTTTCGCTGAAAGTCACTGAAGATGCTTTGAAAGAGATTGCTTTAGCTGCAATTACTCTGGGAACCGGAGCTCGAGGCTTGCGAACTATTTTAGAAAGTTGCCTACTTGATGTGATGTATGAGATTCCCAATCGTACTGATGTGGTTGAATGTGTGGTTAATGCCGATGTTATAAGAAAGGATTCAAAACCTAAGCTGATCCTTTCTAAAGATAATGTGATTAGTCCTAGTGAACTACATGAAAGTGCCTAGCTGTTCCAGTTTGGTTTATTTAAAAAAGACACAAGACTAGTTATTTATGCGACGTGAACGAGCCGATATCCTTTTAGTGAAGCAAGGTTTGGCTGATTCTGTTGATCAAGCAAGGCTCTTAATTATGGCTGGACGCGTTCGAGTTGGAACGTCTGTATTGGTAAAGCCAGCAACTTTATTTTCTGAAGCTACTAGATTAGAACTTC
>CAWVTC010000009.1:0-22130 GCA_963933025.1 uncultured Dehalococcoidia bacterium
GCCCGTAGGTGTCATAATGTCTTTTCTCTGGAAGAATGGGAGTGTTTGGGTTACTGCCGGAGCACATAGACATCGAATTTCTGCTATTCGTCGTGATCCTAGGGTATCAATTGTCGTCAGTGGTGCTGCAGCACAGCATTTATCTGGTGCTCCTGTAGGTGCTATAACAATAAAAGGGCGAGCAGTCATACACGAAGATCGATCTGTAAAAGATTGGTTCTACCCTGAATTTTCTGCGAAGGGTAATCCAGATGCAGCAGCAGCACAGGCATTTGCAGATCGTCTTGATTCCCCCTTGCGTGTTGTGATTGAGGTTATTCCAGAAAAGTGGATTACTTTCGATGCGGCGAAATTTGGCGCTGATGCTATGGGAGCTCTATCTGATGATCAAAAAGGTCCAATGCTTAGTGCGGATTCCGAAAGAATGCCTGCAGAATTGAAGCGTCGAGGAATCTCTTAAATCCAAGAGTACCTCTTTAATTTAAACTAGAAAGCCATCCTTCATTTCGAGTACACGATCTGCTTGTGCTGCCATTGCTAAATCGTGAGTAACCATTATTCCTAGTACTTGCCTCTGCTTTACTTCCTGAATCAATGAACGTACTACTTGCTGTCCTCGTTCTGAGTCCAAGGCTGCGGTTGGCTCATCAACAAGAATTAAATCTGGTTTATTCATCAGTGCTCGTCCAATAGCTATTCTTTGACGTTCTCCACCACTTAAATCGGTTGCAAGGGCATTTTTACGCTTTAAAAGGCCTAATTCTTCGAGCAATTTATCTACTCGATTTCGAGCTACTTTTTTCTTAACTCCACCAATCTCACTGATTAAAAGTAGGTTTTCCTTAGCTGTGAGGAAAGGAACAAGATTATTGGCCTGAAATACATACCCAACATTTTTTTTTCGATAGTGAGTACGTTTTTTTTCAGATAATTCTTCAAGTCGCTGATTATTTATTTGGATCGAGCCCCTGCTGGGAGTCAGTAGTGCGCCAAGCATTGCTAACAATGTTGTTTTTCCTGAACCACTGGGGCCAACGATAGCAAGAAATTCTCCTGCAGAAGCGCTAAACGAAACTTCTTGTACAGCATGCACTTCTTCTGAACCGGAAGTGTAGGTTTTGCTGAGAGTTTCAACTTGGAGCATCACATTATCTGTACTCATTGTTGTTGCCCTAATGCAATGATAGGGTCCACACGAGCGATACGACTCCCTGAAAGGAGTGAACCAATGATGCCCATTACTAGAAGTACGATAGATGTTGTAATGAAGGTTTCAATTTCAAAAGCTACAGGTACTCGTGTGGGTAATTGTGATAAGCCTTGAGCTGTTGCCCACGCTAACGGGACAGAAATGGCTATTCCTACAAGGGATATAAAAATTGTTTGTGTCATAACTTGAAAAAATAAGTATGTGCTGCTCGCACCGATTGCTTTTAATACCCCTAGCTGAGCCTCTTTTTGAAGGGTTAGAACATAGAAAAATGCTCCTATCACAAGAGCTCCTATTAGATATCCAAATACACGTAGGGCAGCAACTGTAGATTGTTGCCCTGCAACACCCTCGATATTAGCAAAAGCTTCTTTTTTACTTACGATATCGATATCTTTGATGTTAAGGTTTTCAAAATTTTCCACTGAGAGTAATACAACGCTTGCTATGGGTGTGGATTTATTGTTTTCACTATATTTTAAATCTTGCCAAAATGATTGACTGACAAAAATTGTTGGTTGAAAAAAGAACATTCCAGCGTTTACTTCTCCAACAATCATGAAAGGCCATTCCGCAAGCCTAATTTGGATAAGTACTTTATCACCTAAAGATAAGCCTGAATCTTCTAAAAATTCTGTACTAGCAAGTATTTCGCGAGCATTTGTGTTTAAAGAGCGTCCCGCAATAATTTCTGGCATTTTTATGGCTGTTGTGGTGTTTGTATCTATGCTGAGTAAGGCTGCCGACCTTAGATCACTACCCTCCGCCTCGCCACCAATATTGACTGCTAAGTAACCTAAAGGGGCAACAGCAGCTATTTCTGGGTGGCTTTGGAGTGTCTCCAAAGCTTGGTTACTCAATTCGGATCTGATAATGCTTAATTCTGCTTCTTCTGCATAGGCTATGGCATTACCTCCTAGTTTCCATAATGCACTGCCAGCAAGTTGATTTAAGCCAACACCTAGGCCATTAATCATAAGAATTAAATAGGCAATAAGTGTCACGACTAAAGTGATTAGGGAAAACTGAAGTCGACGGCGCACAAGTTCCTTAAGTCCAAGCAAAATATCCCCTACGAAGTTTCTTCGATTGACTATTTAATGACTTATTCATAGACGCATTGGATTTTAAGAAAACTTTAATACTACTTAAGCAAATCTTAATATCATTCCATGTTTACATTAGTAGGATAAACATCCTTTTCGTACAAGCACATGAATATGCGTGGTACGATCACTGGGATATAAAGAAAGTGAGATTTGATGTGAAAGTTGCTAAACGTGTAGAGGATTTACCGCCTTACCTATTTGTTGAAATTTCTAAAAAAAAGGCCGCAAAGCGCGCAGAAGGTATCAAGTTAGCTGATTTTGGAATTGGTGATCCAGATTTACCTACCCCAGAACATATTTTGAAAGAATTACACGAAGCTGCAAATAATCCGGCAAATCATCGTTATCCTGAATCTGAAGGTCTGCCAGAATTACGTACTGCGATAGCTACGTGGATGAAACGCAGATTTGGATTGGATTTTGATCCAGATACTGAGATATTACCTTTGATTGGCGCAAAGGAAGGTATTGCTCACATCGCATTGTGTTTTATTGATCCTGGAGATATTGCCCTTGTTCCCGATCCCGGATACCCAGTTTATTCCATCGGTACTATGTTTGCTGGTGGAGAATCTTATTATCTTCCATTAACTGCCGAAAACAATTGGTTACCTGATTTCTCTATTATTCCGGAAGAAATATTGGAGCGTGCAACTATGCTTTGGTTGAACTATCCCAATAACCCAACAGGAGCTATTGCTACAGTTGACTTTTTTGAGGAAGCTGTTGCCTTTGGGCAGCGCCATAATCTCGTGATTTGTCACGATAATGCCTATAGTGATGTTGCCTATGATAATTATTCACCTCCAGCGTTCTTACAAGTGCCAGGTGCTCGTGAGACGGGTATAGAGTTCTTTTCCTTTTCCAAGACGTGGAATATGACGGGATGGCGTATTGCTTGGGCCTGTGGAAATGCCGAAGTGATTAATGCCTTGATGCGAGTTAAATCAAATATTGATAGTGGTATTCCGCAAGCGATTCAATATATGGCTATAGCTGCACTTGAGGGTGGTGATGACTGGTCTAAACAAAATAATCTTATCCTTGAGCGACGTCGTGATCGGGTTGTGGATGCGTTGCAGCGTATTGGTCTTCAGGTGATCAAGCCTAAGGCTAGCCTTTATGTTTGGGCTCGTTGTCCTGAGGGCGTATCATCTGCTGATTTTTCGAGTAGATTACTTGATGATGTTGGTGTCGTAGTTACTCCGGGTCGTGGGTATGGTGAGTATGGTGAGAATTACGTTCGTCTTTCATTAACAACTCCTGATGATGAACTTGAAGAGGGAGTAAAACGTATTGCAGATTGGACAGGTTCGGCTTGAGTAGGACGGTTAACATCTAAGTATGGCAAAGGCTCGACACTCAACAGCAGTATTACCTGATCGAGCCTACCTTGTTTCCCTAGATTTACATAGGAACCTGCAAAGTAATGCTACTGAATCTCTTCGTGAACTTCGCGAGCTTGCACGTACCGCTGGTGCCACTGTAGTAGGTTCTACTACACAACGTCGGGCAAGGCCTGTTTCTTCTACGTACATTGGGTCGGGAAAGGTTCGAGAAGTTGCTGAGGAATGCCGACGCTTAAATGCAAATACAGTTTTGGTAGATGGGGACTTAACACCTTCACAGCAGAGAAATCTTGAGGATTCGCTTGGTCTCAAAGTGATCGATAGAACGGCTCTAATAATAGATATTTTTGCTATGGGTGCGCGTAGTCGCGAAGGACGTTTACAAGTGGAATTAGCTCAAATGGAGTATTTGCTTCCTCGACTTGCAGGGCAGTGGAATCACTTAGAACGATTAGAAGGTGCTATAGGTACTCGTGGTCCAGGTGAAACTCAGCTAGAAACAGATAGACGACTAGCACGCAGGCGAATAACGAAGATTACAAAGGATTTAAAAGCTGTTCGTAAGCAGCGTGCGCTTTATCGTCGTCGTCGTCGTCGCTCAGGCATTCCAACTGTTGCGTTGGTTGGTTATACCAATGCTGGGAAGTCTACTTTAATGCAATCCCTTTCGGGTTCTGAAATTTATGCAGGAGACAAACTTTTTGCTACTTTGGATCCACTTACTCGTCGGGTACGATTAACTGAAGACAGAACTATTTTATTGAATGATACAGTTGGATTTATTCAAAAATTGCCCACCCAGCTTGTAGTTTCTTTCCGAGCTACTTTAGAAGAACTTGAGGAAGCAAGTTTACTTATACATGTCGTGGATATTTCACATCCCCAAGCATCGGAGCAGGAAGAAGTTGTTGATGCTACTTTGAGGGATCTAGGCTTAGAGAATCGTTTGAGAATTACGGCCTTGAATAAGATTGACTTATTAACAAACAGAGATGGCAGGGTGGTAAATAATGAGGAGCTTGCTCATGAGGTACTTGCGTATGCAGGCCAAGCGCCTTCAAATATTTGTGCAATTTCAGCAGAAAATGGCTGGGGTATAGAAAAGCTTCGAGATTTAGTAGTCAGTAGCCTTGATAGTGAAAAACAAGACGACATACATTATTCTTAACTAGTTCGGGGTGAACGTGTAAAGAGGTTTAGGTGGAGATAGCTTTAATTGTGCTAATCGTTATTCTGGTTTTCTTGGTAGCCTATTTGTATCGGCGAAGTCTAGATACGAAAAGAACAACTCTTGACCTATTTGAAAATTTATTTGAAGAACCCGGTTCCAGTTTTCAGAAAAAAATTCAGTTAATGATTGATAGGACTGAGCAGTCTACAAATTTTCGATTGGAATCACTTGGGAAAGAGACTAGTTTGTTGCATGGTGAGGTAAGTGGACTTAGACATGCCCTGCGAGATACTACTACTATTGGTAGATGGGGTGAAGTTCAATTGCGTCGAGTTTTTGAGCTTGCTGGTATGGTCAAACATGTAGATTTTTCTGAACAAAAGTATTTTACGAGTGGTTTAGGAGAGGATATAAGAGGAAATCGGCCCGATGCGATTATCAATTTGCCAAATAACAGAAGTATTTTTGTTGATGCTAAGACCTCACTTGATGCTTATTTAAGTGCAGCTGAGGCTACTAACGAAGAAGATAAAAGCCGCTTTTTGAAGGAACATGCTAAAGCTGTACGGAGACATGTAGGCGATCTTTCAAGAAAAAATTATCCTGCAATACATAAAAAACCTAAGGAAAATATTCTTGATTTTGTGTTGATGTTTATACCTGGCGATCTTTTTCTTGCAGCAGCAGCAGATAGTGATCCAAATCTTATTGAGGATGCGATTTCAAAGAAAGTACTTTTATGTACACCATCTACGCTGATTGCAGTTTTACAGACTGTCGAACATGGATGGCATCAAGAGCAGCTAACTGATCAGTTAAAAGGTATCCAGGAAGAGGCAGATACCTTGATTGATAGGATGGGTGTGTACTTTAAATATATTGCCAACGTAGGAAGAGATTTGGAAAAGACGGTAGATGCCTATAATAAAAGCATAAGTTCCTTTGAAGGACGTCTACTGCCTGCACTTGATCGTTTTCAGGCTTTGGCTAAAAAGGTTTCTATTACAAATCCTTCTCGTGTTGAATCCTCAGTTCGTGTATCAACTGTCGATGAAGACCAAGAAACTTAACAAAGGAGTGCATGACGAATATGGTTATGAATAATCCAGATATTGCTACCAATCCTTTGGACGGGGCACTTGCAGGTTATCGTGTACTTGATCTTAGCGATGAGAAGGGGATGTTATGCGCGCGTTTACTTGGTGAAATGGGTGCTGAAGTTATCAAGGTTGAACCTCGAATGGGTGACAATGCAAGAAAAAGAGGACCATTTTATAGAGATCAACAAAATTCTGAACATAGTTTATTTTGGTGGGCAATGAATGCTGGAAAATATTCTATTACCTGTGAACTTAATTCAAATGATGGAAAAGCACTTTTGCATAGGCTTGTTGAGCAGAGTGATGTTCTCATAGAGACAAATGTACCTGGCGGTTTGCGTGAAAAAGGACTTGATTATAGAACTTTATCACGCATCAATCCTTCAATAATTGTTGCAAGTATTACTAATTTTGGTAAAACAGGTCCGTATAGAAAGCTCCCTGCGGATGATATCGTCGCCTCTGCTCTTGGAGGTCATATGTATTTGAACGGTGACCCTAAGCATGGCCCCGTCCGAACAACTGTTCAGCAGGCGTGGGCTCAGGTAAATGCCCAAGCTGCTGTTGGAATTTCTATTGCTTTATATGCACGTGGCTTAAATGGAGGCTTGGGGCAGCAAGTAGATGTTTCTATGCAAGAGGCTATGTCTAATGCGATGGATAATGCTCAGCAAACATGGGATATATTAAAAATAAATAACTATGGCCCTGGTATTGGCCGTATGCGCGAAGGTCAAATAGGTGCACGCTACATATATGAGACTTCTGATGGTTGGGTTGCTTGTCTTGGCTATGGAGGCCTTGTTGGGTTGACAGCAGATTCAATAGTGGATTGGTTTGATGAGTCAGGGGAGGCTAGTGTTCTAAATTCTCCTACATGGCGTAAGCGTTTATCTATGATGGATGCGTTTACGGAGGCAGAGCAAAATATTTTAGAAGAAGTAGTTGCTGGATTTTGTAGAAATCGGCGTAAGGATGATTTAGTTGCAGAAGCTCAAAAGCGTGGTGCAGGCTGGGCACCGGTTTATGATCCTAGAGAGATTGTTGAGTCTGTACAGCTGAACGAAAGAGATTATTGGATCCGTGTCTACCATGATGATCTTGGAGAATCTTTTTTTTATCCCGGTCCACCTTTTCGCTTAAGTGAGACTCCATGGAGGCAGCGTGGACGGGCTCCTTTTATTGGTGAGCATAATGATTCGATCTATCTTGATTTATTGGGGTTAAGTCCTGAGGAGCTTCGTAAACTGCATAGAAGGATGATTATTTGATGTCTCAAGAGCCTCTCCAAAAACCTTTTTCCGGACTACGTGTTATCGATCTTGCTTGGGTTGGTGTTGGCCCTACCGCTTCAAAATATCTTGCTGATCATGGTGCAGAAGTTATTCGTGTTGAATCTACAACTCGCCCGGAAACGCTTCGACGAGCAGGTCCTTTTGCAAATGGTCAAGACATTAATAATTCTGGTTACTATGCCAATTTCAACTCCTCAAAGTACGGAATCTCAATAAATTTAAAGCATCCAAAGGGTCCACAAATTTTAAAGCGATTGATTGCAGTTAGTGATGTTGTGACAGAATCTTTTACTCCCGGAACTATGGAAAAGTTAGGTTTGAGTTACAAAGAATTGCAAAAAGTATGCCCCGATCTTGTGATGATATCTATGCCTTTGTACGGTCAAACAGGACCTTGGTCGAATTATGCTGGTTATGGTCATGTATTACAGGCAGCCGCAGGGTTTAATCATTTAACCGGTTGGCCGGATGAAGAACCCATTGGTACAGGGATAGCGTACACAGATTTTCTTGTTCCCCATTTTGCAGCCTTTGCTTTAATTGCTGCTTTAGATTATCGCCGTCGAACTGGTAAAGGGCAGTATATTGATTTTTCACAGTTCGAAGCTGCTATACATGCTTTAGGTCCAGCGATTTTAGATTGGACAGTCAATGGTCATAATCAGAAACGAATGGGAAACCGAGATCCTGAGGCTGCTCCACATGGATGTTACCAGTGTAAGGATGGCGAATTTGTCGTAATTTCATGTTTTACCGAGGAAGAATGGACGAAATTCCGAGCTGCTATTGGTCGTCCAGATTGGAGTGATTTGGAAAGAATGCGACGCAAGTGGTCACGATTGAGTGAACAGGATGAGATTGATCGCCATCTAAGTTATTGGTGTGAAGAGCGTACCTCTAAGCAGGTTTTCAGTATTATGAAGCGTTTTGAAGTTCCTTGTGGGATAGTGAAAAGTCCTGAGGAGATGCAAAAAGATCCACAGATGAAACATCGTGGACATTACTGGGAATTAGAACATCCAACTATGGGGATTCGTACCTATGATGGGCCAGCTTTTCGCCTGTCCAAGACGCCTGGTGAACTTACTAAAGCTTCGCCCCTGCTTGGAGAGGACAATGAGCGTATTTTTACTCAAGTACTTGGCTTTGATGAAGAAGAATATAACGAATTACTTATTGATGGTGTTCTAGAGTAGTTAGTGAGTAAGCTTTATTCTTCACTTGCTTCAGTTGGATTCTCTTCTTCAGGAGTAGCTGTCCCGGGGAGTGGTGCATCAGCTGCAATAGTTAGAATTCCACGCATAGTATCAGGGTGTATCTCACATACAAAAACATACTGACCCTCCTCTTTTGGAGTGATGAAAGTAAATTCTCTCTGTATGGGGCCTGATAATAGTTCAGTACGTAAACCGTCTCCTACTTCACCGCCATCACAGCCAGTAATACATCCTCGAAGCAGATTACTTGCCGAAAAATCATCGGAACGGAAGAAAGCTACATTATGAGGGGTGGCATCTTGGTTTTCAAAAATTAATGTTGTTTCAGTATTGGGTGGAAGAGTGATTTCTTCGTGTAAAAAAAGACTTCCTACAGTGCTTAAAGTACCCTCAAAAGGACCTATCTCAAAATTGGCAAACCCTCCGTTATTTGTGCTATGTGAGGTGGTTTGGAAAGCTGCTAGCCCTGCTGCGAGAGCAAACCCTCCAATAATAAATGCACCTATCATTGAGAACATAACACCTTTTGGAAATTTTGCTGAAACATCTTTAGTATCACGAACTACATCCATATCAAAAGTTGTTACAGATCCTGTAATAACTGAATTTTCGTGTTGATTTATTAGATCGACAATTGTTTGGCGTGTTCCTTGATAAGTTTCCAACGAGTCTTCAGTGGACCAGGTCGTTTCTATTACAATTTGTGATGGGCCATTTTCGGATTGCGAAATGTTAATTCGCAGATCTTCAAAGCCAGCAATTTTTTCTAGTTCAGATTCAGTATTTTGGAGTTCTTGTAAAAGACCATTTTCACCAATGAATTGTTCGAGCAAATTGTGTTCAACCGCAAATGTAATTATCTGGGTACGACGTAATTCTCCCCGTTCCGTTTTTTCATGCTGGCCAGCCTTACGTAGCATAATGCCATCTTCGTAGACCCAACCCACAGCACTTATGAAGAGGAGTGCAACTGCTGCACCTAGAGCTGGGCCAGTATAGCTACTATTACTATCCGCAGCCCACCAAATGACTGCAGCTGTTAAAGAAAAAAGCGCAAACCCTACCACAAGTGGCCAGATACTAGGATCAGGGAGGTGGATGGTTCCGTGGTTTTGTTGTTCGCTGCTTTCTTCGTGTGCCATTTGTTTTCCTTATGCTGGGATCAAGTAAAGTGTTGCGAACAGCGCAATCCAGACGATATCTACAAAGTGCCAGTACATAGAAGCTGCTTCAACAGCTTCGTGATGCTCTTCCGTGAAATGTCCTGCTAAGGAACGTCCGAGTATTAGTGTCATGATGATGACACCACCAAAGACATGTGCTCCATGAAAACCAGTTAACGTATAGAAAGTTGTTCCAAAGACAGTATCGTCTGCACGGAAGTGTAGCTGTGTATAGTCGTACATCTGCATGACAAGGAATATGGCACCGAGAACAATTGAAATGAATAGTCCCCAGAGCAAACCTTTTTGGTTACCGCGTTGTATCTGGAAAACTGCCCACTGAACTGTTACAGAACTCAAAATCAATATTCCCGTACTAATTGCTGCTAATACAACTTCAAGCTCTAATTTCACCCCATCAGCGATTTGTTGTGCACTAAGCAATTCAGTTGGTGGCCATGAAGGTGAATCTGCACGTGCTATGAAGTAGGCCGCGAATAGTCCTCCGAAGAACATGACCTCGGAAGCAAGGAATAGGATGAAGCCGAGCATGCCATTGCTCATACTTTCCTTCTGATGAATTGTTGTTCCTGCTGTCATATTAGTGATTTTCCATATTTGTATTTTCTTGTCGAGCATCAAACAGTGGACGTTCAGATTTTACCGGTAGAATGGAATCGAAATTATGAACGGGTGGCGGAGAGGTGGTTGCCCATTCGAGGGTGTTTCCTTCCCAAGGATCGTTTGGTTGGTCTTGCGGACGTCGAAATGCTAGTACTAGATTGATGATAAATGGAATCATTCCTATTGCAATGATATAAGCACCTACTGTAGATAGTATGTTTAAAGGTTCCCACCCTGATTCATTTGCGTAGGTTGCTATTCGACGTGGCATACCATCTAATCCTAATAAGTGCATCGGAAAGAAAGCGAGATTAAAGCCTATAAACATAAACACGAAATGTAATTGCCCCAAGCGTTCATCGAGTTTTCTTCCCCAGATTTTAGGAAACCAGTAATACATTCCAGCAAAAACTGCAAAAACCGATCCACCGAAAAGAACGTAGTGGATATGGGCAACGACGAAGTATGTGTCGTGAAGTGCAAAATCCACAGGTATAGCAGCACTGAAAGTTCCGTTTAGCCCGCCTATAAGAAACATGCTCACAAAGCCTAGAGCAAATAGCATGGGAGCCTTGAAGCTTATAGAGCCACCCCACAAGGTTCCTAGCCAGTTAAAGATTTTGACTCCAGTTGGAACACCAATCATAAATGTCATAATCCCAAAGAAAGGTAAAAGCACAGCACCAGTTGTAAACATATGATGTGCCCATACACTAAACCCAAGAGCTCCGATGCCCATTGTGGCAAAAACGAATGCTTTGTAACCAAATAAAGGTTTCCTTGAGAAAACAGGTAATATTTCTGAAATGATGCCCATCCCAGGTAGGATCATGATGTATACGGCTGGATGGGAATAGAACCAAAAGACATTTTGCCAAAGCACGACATTGCCACCCCCGTTGGGGTCAAAAAAAGCACCGCCATAATTGCGATCAATAAACAGCATAGCCAATGCAGCAGCTAGAACTGGTGTAGCTAATAACTGTAGTAAGGCTGTAACTAGCATCGTCCAGGTGAATATAGGCATTCGGAACATAGTCATGCCTGGTGCTCGCATACGAAACATCGTTACCAAAAAGTTTGCTGCACCAATTGTGGACGACATGCCAAGCAGAAGTACAGCCATTATCCACAGGTCCATACCCACTCCAGCTTGTCGTGAAAGTGGAGAGTAGGCGGTCCAGCCACCAGCTGCTGCTCCTCCATCAACGAGGAAACCTGCAAACATTAGTAGTCCTGCAGGTGGAAGCATCCAAAAAGATAGGGCATTGATACGTGGGAATGCCATATCCAATGCTCCTATTTGTAGAGGAACAAAATAGTTACCGAATCCAGCCCAAATTGGGATAATAAACAAGAAGAGCATTGCAGATGCGTGCATCGTAAAGATTTGGTTATAAGCATCATTTGCTAAGAACGTGTTTTCTCCTACTGCCAGCTGGGTACGCACTAAGATGGCAAGAATTCCACCCACAGCGAAGAAAAATAAAGTGAACCAAAGATATAAAATACCAAGTTTTTTGTGATCTACCGTTGTTAACCAGTCCATTATGGCTGGTTTTCGGTATCCTCCAATTCTAGGTATTTTTACTGTCGACACAATTGGTTACTCCTATTTGTTCCTTTCATTAGCATGAACAGTTTCTTTATTATCCTGGTCATTTTGTAAATGCTTAACGGTTTCTCTAATCCATATATCAAATTCTTCGCGCTCAACAATTCTTACGGTAAAACGCATGAGTGAGTGGTTGACGCCACAAAGCTCAGCACATTGTGCCCTAAAAACTCCGGTTTCACGTGGGGTTACACTAAATTGATTAATCCGACCTGGAATCAGGTCGAGCTTATATAGAAAGTCGCGAACGTAAAAAGAGTGTATTACGTCGGTAGATTGCAAGTTAAATTCGACGACTTCATCAACCGGTAACACAAGTTCTGGCTCGTTAGCTGGCGTTCCTATGATTGTAATATAGCCATCTTCAGCGAATTCCCCCTCGCCCAGGTCATTTAGGTCATAAACAAATTTCCACTGGTACTGAAAACCAGTTACTTCAATCGTTAAGGCATTCTGTTCAGCTTTCTTTTCAACGCTCGCAAGGGTTATCAAAGAAAGAGTGAATAGAACAATAACAATTATGATTGGAATACCGGTCCATAATATTTCTACGCGGTTACTTCCATGCACTTGTTTGGGAAGTTCATCATTTTTTCGTCTGTAACGGATGATCGCATAGACCAACGCACCAGCAATGATTACAAAAAGGGCTATAGAGAAATACAGCATGACAAGAAACAAATCATGCATTTCATGGGCTTCATCAGTTATACCGCCAGGTTGTACGGCTAAAGCCGTGCTCGCGGAACCAAGTCCTAACACTAGAGCTATTAATAGAGTAGCTAACAAACGAATATGCTTTAAAGACCTTTGCATAGACCGCCAATCTTCATGCTTATTTGCCGCCACGAATGCTTCCTGGTTTTGCCGATGCGTTGACTTTGAAAGTTCGGCGCAAACCTCCGCAAGTGTGCCGTCGTATGGGCGTCAGTGTCAAGAAACGCTTCTATATTTCTTCGTATTCATTGATATTTGTTGTTCGGCGGGCCTATAAGCCGGATTCTGTACCTTTTTAAGGTGGCGACCATCTCTCTTGGCATCTCATCGCTGAGATGCTCACGCAGCCTACCCGGGAGTTCAGTCGGGACGGGCTCCCTCCTCCCCTATTTGGCCTTGCTCCGGGTGTGGTTTGCACGTCCGTTTTGTTTCCAAAACGCCGGTGCGCTCTTACCGCACCATTTCACCCTTACCCTAAAAGGGCGGTATGTTTCTGTTGCACTTTCCGTCGGTTTGCACCGCCCAGGCGTTACCTGGCACCCTGCCCGAGGAGTCCGGACTTTCCTCTTACCTCGCTATTGCAAGCTAAGCGGCCGCCCAGCCTGCCGAACTTATTAAGGATACTGTGTTACTGACTTTATGTCGTTCGGGATTTAGTCCAAGGCCATGTTTGCTAATGCATCAGCACGTTGATTTTTTTCTCTTGGTACGTGTGTAACGCTCCATTTTTTGAAAGTTTGAATTATTTCTTTTAGCTCCCGGTTAAGATTTCTTAGACCGGGGTGTTTAATTTTCCAGCGTCCTTCAACTTGACGGACAACAAGTAAACTATCCATACGTAATTCAATTTCTTTTGCACCAAGTTCGCTGGCTTTCTTTACGCCTGCAATTGCAGCCATGTACTCTGCGCGGTTATTGGTACCATGTCCTATGAAAGAACTTACTACAGCTATCTCTTCGCCGTGTTCATTTTCTAAGCTTGCTCCAATCGATGAGGGTCCAGGATTACCTCGGCAGGCACCATCCGTGTAAATAACTAAATGCATACGGCTAATTGCTTGCGATTACGCCCGGAAAAATACTTGTACATTTTCATCATGAATAATAATGCTTTCAATTGTTTTATTTAATAGGTTTTGGATTTCCCGATCACTTAACTTTTCCCAATTATTAGCTAATTTTGCTCTTAGATCTTGCAACCCCTGTGTTTGTGTTTGTGTATTTTTTGATTTCGAGAGAACTTGTTTGGTTTCCATAGCAGTATTTTTGAAGAAATTTTCTATTTCTGTATGTTCTTTTGCAAGTTCTTGAAATTTCTGTAGTTTAATTTTTTCTGTTGCCGCTTGCTTTATCAAATTTTTTATTTTTGCACGATTCTTAAGTCGTTGGCTTTCCAGTTGTGCAATTTTTTGGTGCATCCGTTCTTCCCATTTTCCGTAATCGTTTGTATCAATTAATCTGGCCTGTGCACGTCCTTCCTGCAATATTGTTTGTATTTCTTTAATTAATCTGGCCTCGTGTATTGATGCAGTTTGGCAGCCCTGCCCCTTTACTTTATTGCTACATATGTATTTATGGTACTGGTTTTCATGATCCTCACCATTTTTTAAGCTCCATTTTTGTCTTCTACTACTCCCGATAAATTTTCCTCCACATTGCCCGCAGTAGATTAAGCCACTTAATTTATATGGATACCGCTGTGTAGGGCGTTTTTCTCCGCTGCGAGCTTTTAGCTTTTTCTGAGCTTTCAAGAAGTCTTGTTCACTTATAATTTGGGGAATTCCCAGACCTTCTTCGTTTCCAGTATAAATTTGTTCCGTTAGTATGCTTCTAACCTTCCTTTTATCCCAAATTCTTAACTCACCTGCTTTATTTAGGCTATTTAAGTGTTTAGCGATGCTATGCATCCCAAGATTCGTTTCCAAGTAAAGTTTATATGTGATTTTGATGATATTTGACTCATGCTTCTTTACTTGAAAGCGTTTTCGTGCACCGAGTTTATATCCGTATCTGAGTCTTTGAGATCGTGTAGGTTGTTGTTTGGGTTTTGCAGAATAATCCATTGAAATCAATTCGTTCATCGCGGCCTTGCCATTTTTGGCTAGAATTACCTTCTTGCCCTCTAGTTCAATTTGTGTAATTTTCAATAAAATTTCTGCAGTATCGTTACCAAGAATTTTGTTTTCAGCGACCACTACCACTAAGAAGGACAAGTCATTAATTTTTAGAAAATCAATCAGTTGATTAAATCCTGGATTTTCATTTGTATTTGTACTGTAGTCGAAAAAAATCGCAGAAGGTTCGAATCCCTCATCATTGCAAAATTGAGTAAATATTTTTTGTTGCTCAGCAAATGAAATACCCCTTTTCCGTTCAACGCAGTATCCAATTGCTTTCAATTCTTACTCCGTTAAAGTTTTATGTTGTCCGCATAA
Source organism: uncultured Dehalococcoidia bacterium (assembly GCA_963933025.1). Taxonomy (GTDB): domain Bacteria; phylum Chloroflexota; class Dehalococcoidia; order Tepidiformales; family Tepidiformaceae; genus JAKUNN01. The sequence goes on from CAWVTC010000009.1 coordinate 15,006, forward strand.
GAATTCGATGTCTTCATGGTTAATTTGTAGTGTAGCGGATTCGGTGCAGTTGTCTTTTGCGCAGATTAGTTGCGGTGCAAGTATTCGCTTGCAGTTCGGGCAATAATTTAGCACGTCTGAATTCGATATGCGTCGATTAAGGGCATCTGGGATAGAGATGCGGCATTGTATACAAATATTTCCTTGGATATGGGTTACAGCTATGCCAGCTTTTCTTTCAAGAAGATTCTTATAATTAGTGATAGTGTCGGACTCCAGTTCCTCCGAGGAAATTTCTATTTGTTCTTGAGCGAGAATTAAATGATTTTCCAATAAACCAATTTCGGCTATAAGTTCTTGAGAGATTTCTTCCCAGCTATCTTGTTCGTTTTGTTTTGCTTGTCTAACTGTTGAGATTTTCTCATCTAGTTCTTCAGTCAGAGAAAGAATTGCCAATTCCTTGTCTTCGAAGTCGGAAAGCATTTTTTTATGATTTTTAATTTCTGTCTGAAGAGTTTCAAGGGCTTCCACATTTGAAATAGATCCGTCGTAAAGCTGCGAATTTTCCTTAGAAATACGTTCTATTAGTTGTGAGGTTGTTATTTCAAGTTCACGTGTTTGGTTTTCAAAATTCTTTTTCTCCTCCAAGAATTCCTCTAATTGTTGTTTAAGAGCAGCTAGAGTTTCATTTTGCTCAAGCCGCTCCCTTCTCGTTTTCAGTTTATTTTCGATATTTACTAATGCGATATCGTAATGCTGTAGTTTGGCCAGAATATTTATCTGTGACATGTAATATGAACCGTACCCCTCTAGCGCCTGATCGTAAATGCTGCTTCTGTTGAAAACACAGCTTATAATCTAGGAAAGTTGAAATCATGGAAATTCCTAGACTCATTTATGACTTGTCCATTTTGCAAAGAGCAGCGAACGGTGACTCTGTAAATGAAGAGATTCACAATATTGGCTCGCTTGAAAGTGGCAATTTTGAATTTGTGAGAGTTAACACAGGTATTCTCTTGCGTGCCAATAGCCTACTTACTTATGAAATTGAATGTAGTCGTTGCCTTAAAAAGGAAAATATAAGCCTCAAGCTTATATTTGATGAGTTGTTTTATTGTGCTTCTGAGGGTGGACTTGGTTCCTTAGATTTATCAGATTCAGATGAAAAGTTTACATTTGCGCAGGATTACTTAGTCGATATTACAGATGCGGTGCGGCAGTATGGTGAGGTAACTGCACCTATGCGACCCTTATGTAGCGAGGACTGCCAAGGTTTATGTCCTTTTTGTGGGGCGTTTGTAGCTGAAGAAAATTGTGATTGTACGTTGATGTATAATGATCCGAGATGGTCAGCACTTTCGGCTCTTAAGCATGACTAATATGAAAGTGCTAGTTGACGAAGGTAATAATACGGAGTTTATCGATGCCGCCACTTCCAAAGAGAAAATATCCAAAATCAAGACAACGCAAGCGGCGTCAACATCTAGCTATAAAAATGCCTCATGTGATTACTTGCACAGAATGCAGGAGTCCCAAATTGGCTCACCGCGTATGTCCAGTTTGCGGGGTTTACCGGGGACGCAAGGTGATAGAGTTATCCGATCCGGAGCTTCGATCCTAGGTTTGGAATCTGATTCTGTGGAAAAGTTAATTGTTTTTGACGGCCAAAAGCAGATTGAACGTGCTTATGTCTTTCCTGGCCAAGGTGCCCAATTTGTGGGAATGGGTGCAGATTTATATGAACAGTTTCCGGTAGCTCGTCGTTTGTATGATGAAGCTGACGAAATTCTTAATTTTCCTCTTTCGAAAATTTGCTTCGAAGGGCCAGAGTCTGATTTGCAAGAGACAAAAAATACCCAGCCAGCAATAGCTGTAACAAGTTTAGCTTTACTTGCAGTAGCTACAGAAATTGAATCTAGACTACTAGAGCCACCTGCGTTTTTTGCAGGTCACTCTTTGGGTGAATACACTGCTTTAATTGCTTCAGGCGCGCTTTCTTTTTCTGAGGGGATTAAGCTGGTTCGTTTACGGGGTGACTTGATGCAAGAAATAGGCGCAAGCAAACCTGGGACGATGGCTGCTATTCTTGGTCTTGATATAAATGATATCGAGGATATCTGTCGTGAAGCTGGTGCAGAAATATGTAATATTAATGCTCCAGGGCAGGTGGTTATTGGCGGGCTTAAGCAGTCTGTTGTACGAGCTTTAGATTATGCTCAGGCCAGGGGTGCACGTAAGGTTGTTCCTTTAAATGTTGGTGGTGCTTTCCATACTTCGCTTATGATGCCAGCATCTGAGGGATTAACTCAGCCAATTGCTACTGTTTCTATAGAGTCGCCAATAGCACCTATTGTTGCGAACTGTGATGCGCGACCTATTAACGAGGCAACCGAGATCCGTAATGAACTTCTTGATCAAGTTTATAAACCTGTGCAATGGAGTAAAATCGTGAATTTTATGGATGATCAAGGAGTTAAGACTTTTATAGAATTTGGTCCTGGTCGTGTTTTGTCTGGACTTGTTAAGAAAATGGTGCGTACAGCTTCCTGCATTGCTGTTAATGATGCCCAGTCAGTTCATTTTGATTTGGACTAGTTTTTTTAAGGTGGAAAATTAAGTATGACTGAACTTGCTGGTTTGACAGCGCTTGTAACAGGAGGATCCCGTGGTATTGGACGCGCTATATGCTTGGAATTGGGATTAGCAAAGGCGAATGTTGTGGTGAATTATAACCAGAATAAAACAGCAGCCGAAGAAGTAGTTCGGGAAATAATTTCTTTAGGTGGTACTGCTACTGCCATTGAAGGTGATGTTGCAGTGCAAGCAAGTGCTCAAAATCTTGTGAAATCGGCTAGTAAGTATTTTGGTGGTTTGGATATCTTGATAAATAATGCAGGTATTACAAGAGATACTTTACTTATGCGTATGAGTGAGGAAGATTGGGATACTGTTCATCAGACTAATCTGAGAGGAGCCTACTTGATAACTAAGACCGCTTTACGGCCCATACTTAAGTCTAAAGCTGGACGCATTCTAAATATGACCAGTGTAGTTGGGGTTACTGGAAATCCTGGGCAAGTGAATTATGCAGCTGCAAAAGCAGGTTTGATAGGATTCACTCGTGCTCTAGCTCGTGAAGTTGCTGCTCGGAATGTGACTGTTAATGCAATAGCCCCTGGTTTTATTGAGACTGACATTACTGCTTCCCTTAGTGCTACGCAAAGGGAAGCAGTAATGATGCAAGTTCCCTTAGGTCGTTTTGCTCAGCCTGAAGAGGTTGCGCCGTTAGTACGTTTTCTTGTGGGGCCGGGTGCTTCATATATAACTGGGCAATGTATTCATTTAGATGGTGGTATGGTGATGGCATGAAAGAAGTTCATGTTCTTCGTCGTGCTCGCTGTTTTGTGTTAGAGACTTTGTATGAGCTCGAAAATTCAGTACATGACCTTGAGGTTGTTTATGAAAGACGACTAAGCGAGATTGCTAAATCAGATGCAGAATTGGCAGCACCGGGAACTTCGGGTTTTGCAAAAGGTCTACTGAGAGGGGTTTGGCAAAACCGTCTTGAATCTGATGTACGTATCCAGCGAGCAGCTCCTAAATATCCAGTTGAATCTATTGCTGTAATTGATCGATCGGTGCTAAGACTTGCTATCTGGGAGTTACTCGTGGATAATTCAGCGCCGGTCGGGGCTGTTGTTAACGAAGCAGTCGAGCTTGCTCGATCTTATGGTAGTGACTCCTCGCCAGGCTTTGTGAATGGTGTTCTTCGGACTATTAGTGCAGAGATATCTGAGCAAAGAAAAAAAATTAAAAAAATATAATAGAATAGATATATAAATAGTTACGTTTAGGAGTAATTCTAGTGCCATCCACTTTTGAACGGGTTTGTGCCATTGTAGTAGAACAGCTTGGGGTCGAAGAGAGTGAAGTTTCACCCAGTGCCTCATTTGTCGATGATTTGAATGCAGATTCTCTGGACTTAGTTGAACTGATTATGTCCTTAGAGGAAGAATTTTCTGGTGATACAGAAATCGAAATTAGTGATGAAGATGCTGAAAAAATTGCAACGGTACAGGACGCGATAGATTATTTGCAAGATCATGGTATTGAAGATACGGACTGATCCGCGTTTTTAATGCGTTAATCTTCGGATTAAAGTACAGGTTGTAACATGGATTTCAATCTTTTTGGTATAGGTTTACCTGAAGTTTTTGCGATCCTTATTTTGTTAGTTGTAGTAGTAGGACCGAAAAGATTGCCCGAAATGGCTTATCACATTGGACGTGCCATTAAGACACTTCAGAAGTATGCTCGTGCAGTGCGTGATGAGTTCGGCGAGGAATACCGATATCTAGATGTTGAATTGAGAGAGATAAAAGAGGATGTGCGCGAAATCAATGCGGAGATGCGTGAAGTTGGGGTAGAAGTTAATGCGAATGTTGAGGAAGTGCAAACAGATTTCCATGAAGCTACTGATTCTATTAACGCTGATGTGAATTCGGATACAGCAAAAAGTTCTCCATTGGCAGTCGCTGTTCCGGTTAATCCTGTTTTTCATTCTCCTACTGCAAATCAATCAGATTCAATTAAAAAAGTTATTGATAATGAATCTAAGGTGGTAAAAAAATCACCACCTCGAATTTTTTAAGACTTTTTAACCACGGAGATGTGAATAGATGACTACTGATTCTTCACCACCCGTTGGGGAACAAAATCAAGAAGAAGTGGTGGATGAACCCGTAGTTCGTGGTGACATGACGATTTTTGAGCATCTTATTGAGCTTCGGAATCGTACTGTTGTTGCTGCCGTGTCGGTATTGCTAGGGGTTGTAGTCGTTCTTTATTTTACTTGGGATCCACATCCTTCCCTTCAGGTAAACACCTTTGATATTCTTTTAGAACCTGCACGTTCACGTATCGATTTTTCCTTGGAGCGAGCTCAAGAAATTCTTGGAAGACAATTAGACACAGAGCTTGAAGATGCTCTTCAGCTAGCGGGTATAGAAATAAGTAAGACCGAAAATATAGTAGGGATGTACATATTTCCCCAGACTGAGTTTTTAGGCGAAAAGCCAATACTAGATGTAGATGACACTGGTGCGGTGTTTTTTAAAACTCTTGGGCTTGATAAGTTTGATAGAAAGGACGTTATAGAGGTTTTTGCCCGTGATGCATCGCGTGGTCTACAGCCGCCACATTTTGATGATCTTGATGAGGTTGTGACTGTGCAAGGAGCTTTAGATTTGCTTGGCAAATCAAGTGAATCTGATTTTAGACTCGCCTCTTTTTCTCCAACGGATCGAATCACAGCAATCTTTCAGGTTGCGCTCTATGGTGGATTGCTAATTGCTGCTCCAGTCTTGATATATCAATTGTTAGCATTCATTATCCCAGGCTTGACTGGTAGCGAGCGCAGAATTCTTATTTTTGGAGTTTTTGGATGTTTAGTATTTTTAGTTAGTGGGATGGCTTTTGCCTATTTTATTGTACTTGAACGAGCTCTTTCATTTTTACTGGGTGTAGCTTCTGACACTGTTGACAATGTGATAGGGATAAAGGAGTACATAGGTTTTGTTACACGAATTATTTTATGGGTTGGTTTTTCATTCCAACTACCTATGGTGCTGGCTTTAGCCGCACGTATTGGCTTAGTAACTGCTGGGCAACTTCTCCGATTCTGGAGATATGCAATTGTTATTGTCTTTGTCATTGCTGCAATTGCAACACCTACTCCAGATCCCCAAACACAGGCGATTGTAGCTTTGCCTTTACTGATTCTTTACTTTTTGGGCGTGTTGTTTGCAAAAATTTTCTACCAACCACGTGCTGGATCAGTTATTCCTAGTGTAGCTGGAGCTGTGGAAGGTGATGGTACGTCGTGATGGTAGTATGAAATTCTTTAATCATAGGGTGCCATTTTTCACTGGTCTATTTGGAGGATCCTTCTCAGGACTGATGGGTGTAGGCGGGGGAGTTGTTTTGGTTCCTTTGCTTAGTGGTGTTTTGAAGATGGATCAACATACAGCTCAAGGCACATCGTTAATTATAGTGATCTTTGCATCAGCTACTGGCTTGATTACTTATGCTTTTGCTGGCGATGTTATGTGGACCTTTGTGGGGGTGTTGCTATGCGGTTCGTTGGTGGGAGCTTATTTGGGTGCGCGTGTTGTCCAGCATTTCCCTGAAGATATATTACGTTTTATTTTCGGGCTCTTTTTAGTTATATTGGCTGCGCGCTTATTGATTTGGAGCAATCTTGATCCAATTATTGAGTCGTCAGGTCTTGTCGAAATTATACTTGGTGTTGCAATTGGATTTGTCGGAGGAGTTGCAGCTGGTATCTTAGGAATTGGTGGTGGTGCAGTTTTTGTTCCTGCGCTTGTGATTGTGATAGGTTTGGCACAGCATCAGGCCCAGGGTACTTCACTGGGGGCAGTTCTTGCGACTTCTGCAGTTGGTGCTTTTGTTTATCGTCGTGCTGGTCGTTCAGATATGGAATCCGCACGCTGGATTGCTTTAGCGGCAGCGCCGGCGGGAGTTGCTGGTGCTTTATTAGCAGGATTGCTTTCGGCAGAAGTCCTACAGCGTGTGTTTGGGATCGTCATCTTAATTGTTGGATTGCAACGTACGCTTGTGGCGAGTGGATTGTTCAGGAAGTTACGGTATTTTAGGTAGTGAAAGTTTTAGATTCTTCAGTTATCGATTTCGAACAGCTCTATGGGGAAATTCGTAGTTGTGAAAAATGTCTTTTGCATAAAACACGAACCAATGCAGTCCCAGGGGAAGGACCGTATGACGCAGAAGTCATGTTTATTGGTGAAGCTCCTGGTGTAAATGAAGATCGTTTGGGAAGACCTTTCGTTGGCAGAGCGGGGAGTTTCTTAGAAGAGTTAATTCTAGCTGCTGGATTTACGCGATCGGAAGTCTACATTTGTAATGTGCTTAAATGTAGACCCCCTGAAAATCGAGATCCCCTTCCAATGGAATTGGAAGCATGCAATGATTTCGTTGAGCGTCAGATAAGTGCTATTGATCCAGCTGTAATTGTTACACTTGGCCGTTATTCGATGCGTCGGTTTTTTCCTGACGGCATGATATCTCGCATTCATGGGCAGCCTAAAATGATAGAGGATCGTCTAATTG
>CAWVTC010000010.1:0-21132 GCA_963933025.1 uncultured Dehalococcoidia bacterium
TGTGATCAGTTGTAGTTCACTTGTAAAAAGGTCAATATACTTCCTGCCCCCCTTTTTTTTAATAGTAGTATTTTGAAGTGTGCGCTTATGACTAAAGAAATAGAAGCACGACGAAATCAAGTCGCAGATTCCATTCCTGATGCTGCGAAAATTTATGACCTGTTTGGAAGAATTTTGAAGAATGAGGGTGATGAGAAAGGGATTCTTTCAAATGGACTCGATCATTTACTTGTTGAGTTGGAAGAAAATGAGCAGATCTATTCGGAGCACCCATTTTTAAGATGTATACGACGTTTGCCAAAAGGTGGATATAGATCGCTGAGTAAAGCCAATCGTGTTAAGTGGTTACGGACAGCGTCTTCAGCACTGGGAGTGGGAGTGATAAAAGAGGACAAACGAAGCCAGAAAGTGAACCTGGCTGCCAGTGATTTAGTTACGGAAATACCAGGGGTTGGTCCTGCAAGTGGTGAACGTTTTGCTCGACTTGGGGTAGTTACTGCCGGAGATGCAGCATTACTCCTACCACGCCGTTACCAAGATCTCACGGATGTTCGTCAGATTTCAGAGTTAACAGCATCGTCTGGTTTCCAGACTGTGCTTGGGGAGGTGCAAAAATCGAGTTTAATGTTTTTTGGACGAGGAAGACATGGAAGGCCACGTGGTACTCAGGCTGAGATTTCTGATTCAACTGGTCGGCTAAAAATTGTTTGGTTTAACCAAAACTATATTGCTAAGCAATTACAGCCAGGTGTAAAGGTGATTGTTTCAGGTAAAATTAGGCACTATCACGGGCGCATTCAGATGGATAGCCCCCTTTGGCAGGTTGTTTCTGAAGATGATCAACTTCCACCTGGCCGTATAGTTTCAATCTACCCCTCAACAGAAGGTTTACGAAAAAATATTGTACAAAAAGTTGTGAATTACTCGGTCGACCATTTTGCAGATGTGCTTCCTGATCCAATACCTGATTGGATCAGGAAGGATAAATCCTTATTTGAACTTGGTGATGCTATTAGAATGCTTCATAATCCAAAATCCATTGCTGTTACTGAATCTGCTCGTAAGCGAGTTGCATTGGGTGAATTTCTTGAAATTCAAACTGCGGTTTTGTTACGTCGACGTGATTGGCAAGAGGGGACTGCACCTAATCTTTCCTTCGTAGATTATTTCGAATCATATAAATCTATTTTGGGATTTGATCTAACTGCAGACCAAGAGACTGTTCTGGATTCAATTCTTAGCGATATAGGTTCATCGAAGCCTATGTTACGTTTGTTACAAGGTGATGTAGGTAGTGGGAAAACCGTAATTGCGTTTGCGGCTATGCTCGCTGCAGCCTGTTCTGGGTATCAGACTGTTTTAATGGCGCCAACGGAGATACTTGCAGAGCAACATTTGAGAACACTGAGTAGTCTTCTTGGTGGAAATGATGAAGCAACCATTTTTGAAGGCTTATTTAGTCCTTCTTGGTTAGATCGCTCTATAAGGGTGTCGCTCTTAACTGGCTCTCTTACAGAAGCACGGAAGGCCCAGGTACGAAACGATGCTGCTCATGGAGGTGCTGATATAATTATTGGTACTCACGCCCTTATTGAAGCAGGAGTCGAATTTCCGAGGCTAGGTTTGGTTGTTATTGATGAACAACACCGGTTTGGGGTAAAACAGAGGGCAGCCTTAAGGAACAAAAGCAGTAACCCGCATCTTCTTATAATGACTGCGACTCCGATACCCCGCACACTTGCTCTTACTGTCTATGGAGATTTAGAAGTTTCTACAATTAATGAACTTCCACCTGGTCGTAAGAGAGTTGAGACATATTGGGTACAACCTACTCAGCGAGATGATGCGTACTCTTTTATGCGAACACGTTTGGATAATGGGGAAAAGATCTTTGTAATTTGTCCGCTTGTTGATGATTCTGAGGCTTTACAGTCTGTTCGATCTGCAGAAGCTGAGTTCCAACGTTTGCGGGAAGGCCCTTTTGTTGGCTATAAACTTGGGCTTATACATGGCCGTCTTTCTTCGCATGATAAGGAAAAAGCATTGAATGATCTTGCTACAGGTGAGGTACAAGTTCTTGTGGCAACTAGTGTTATTGAAGTGGGAATTGATATCCCAGATGCAACTGTAATGCTAATTGAAGGAGCAGAACGCTTTGGATTAAGTCAGTTACATCAATTTAGGGGAAGAGTTGGACGTTCAAATTTACAAAGCTATTGTTTACTTTTTAGTAGTGAAGAGGATTTGCAACCTGAAGCGATTAGTCGCTTACAGGCGATGGTGGAAACCAGTGATGGGTTTGAGTTAGCTGAGGTCGATCTCGAATTGCGAGGAGAAGGAGAAGTTTGGGGTACTGTGCAAAGTGGGTATGCTTCTTCCCTCAGAGCTGCTCGAGTGACAGATCGAACAATTCTAGTGGAAGCTAGAAAATTGGCGGAACAAATACTAGAGACTGATCCAAATCTTGCATCATCAGAACACTTGGCATTACGTAGAGGGATAGAAAAGTATAAAAAGACGACTTCGGACGCAAATTGATAATTAATTTTGTCGATAGGCCCTGTGATGAATGACGATGCTTTCTATGATTCCAAGGGTAACAAAAAGAGTTAACAGTGAACTTCCTCCTGCACTAACAAAAGGTAATGGCAATCCTGTGACGGGGAAGATACCAAGATTTACGGCGACATTGATAAATACTTGAAAAAGGATCATTGTCACAAATCCAGCAGCTAGCAATTGACCTGATGTATCACCTGCAAATTGGGCTGCTCTCAATCCTCTCCAGATAAGTAAGAGAAAAAGCCCTAGAAGTAGTATGGCCCCAACGAAACCTAATTCTTCTCCTAAAACGCTAAAGATAAAGTCTTTTGTAGGGACTTTTAGGAAATTGAGTTGGGTCTGTTCACCTTCAAACAATCCTTTGCCAAGTAGACCTCCAGAACCTATCGCGATTTGTGCTTGAATTGGGTTGTAACCAGAATCTAAGGGGTCTTCTTCTGCGTTTAGGACCACGGAGATTCTTTCAATTTGATAGTCTTCTACCCCAAATGTCCATATAAATGGAATTAATGCGATAAAAAATGTTGCCAAAATGATTAAGTGGCGTCTTGTCACACCGGCAACAAACACCATTCCAATCCAAATGGATATGAAAATTAAAGAAGTACCAAGGTCAGGTTGTACAAAAACTAAGAAAAGGAAGGGGAGTGTTAATAATAATGTTAGAAGTAATGTACGTAGGTTTTTTACATCGCCTCCGCTATTGCTTATGAATCGTGCTAAGACAAGTACTAGGCTTACTTTTGCAAATTCTGATGGTTGTAATTGAAAGATTCCCAAATCAAACCAGCGAGTTGAACCAAAGTCAGTTTGGCCAACAATTAAAAGGAGGACCAGAGACGTAATTGAAAGCCCATAAATCCACCAAGCGTAGTGAAGTAGTGCATGATAATCGATTCGTGATAACAGAATCATGACAACTACAGATCCAATTGCGAAAATCCCCTGTCTTACTACTGGTGATTGGAAGCTAAATGTGAAGCTCCCCCCGCTTTCAGCTGAACCGCTGTGTATTAGAATTAATCCATAAGCCACTAGTGCGAGTGCAATTAAAATAAGAAAAAAATCAAAACGTGCCCACTCATGAAGTGACTGTGTACCTCTAAACATTATTGGCCACGCATGTTGTTGAAGTAGTATTGTATTATTTTGGCTGCAATAGGTGATGCTTTAAGGTTGCCTTGTCCAAGATTGAAGTAAACGGTCACGACAATTTCAGGTGATTTGAAAGGTGCGAAACCAGTGAACCACGCATGTTCTCGTGTGATTCCATCTGGTGAAACGAACTCTGCAGTCCCAGTTTTTCCTGCTAGTGAAATGCCATCTAATTTTGCAAGGGATGCTGAACCATTTACGACAGCACGACGCATCCCTTCACGGATGATTTCAAAATTCTTCTGACTCACCGGAACATCCGTAAAAATAGTGGGTTTTTGCTCTATAACATTTCCTTCAAGATCAGTAATTTTTGAAGTTAGACGAGGAGTTAGTAATTTGCCGTTGTTGGCTATTGCTGCGGTCATAATTGCTATTTGGAGGGGTGTAGCAGTTATATCACCTTGTCCTATACCCATGAAGCATGTGTCTGCGTAATACCATTCCCGATCTGATGCAGTGAAATTTTTCCCAGACCGACTTCGTCTTTTCCATTCTGGTGTGGGGATAAGACCGGGATTCTCACTTGTTGCGAGATCGATCCCCGTTTTTGTTCCTAAGCCAAAATGCCGTGCGTAGTAGCTTAACGTAACAGCTGATTGTTCTATATCGTTTCCTAAGCCAGGGAGTTCCTCTTGGGGAAATCCGCAAGAGAGCATGTAGAAGTAAATATTGGATGACCAAGCTATGGCTTCGTATAAATCTATTAGTCCGTGTATACGCCAATCAAAAAACTGATAAGTTCTCCCGTCGACACCGAGGAATTCGTAAGCCAGGCTGTCCACGTTATAACTTGTTTTTGGAGTAACATTCCCTTCTTCAAGTGCAGCGGCAGCCGTTATTAATTTAAATGTTGAACCTGGGGCTGCAGGATTCAGTGACCAGTTGAGTAATGGACGGTTCGGATCCTTGACTAGTTTATTGTATTCTTCATCACGTTTTGAGCTTGAAAAAATATTGTTATTGTAATTTGGCAAAGAAACTAAAGCTAACAATTCTCCTGTGTTAGCGTCCATCACTACTGCAGCAGCAATAGTAGCGTCCCCGCGTCCACGCTCTAAGAGTTCTGAAACATAGTTTTGGAGTTTTTGGTCAATAGAAAGATGGATATTCTTACCTGGAACAGTAGCTAATTCGTTGAGAACCTTAATTTTTGTTCCATACGCATTGATCTCAGTGATTGCTTTTCCAGGGGTACCACGGAGAGTTTTTTCGTAATATGCCTCTAGCCCCGTTTTACCTACTAGTTCGTTAAATCCATAACCTTTTTTTCTGAACTGTTCCCATTCCTGTATTGATTGTGCGCCCATGTAACCTAGTATGTGACTGAGTGCAGGTCCACCTAAATAGGTTCTTTGAGATTCCATTTCTAGTGAGATTCCTGGTAAGTCAGGAGCACTTTGTTCAAGCAGCAACGCTTGTTGGTGACTTAAATTTCGTGCAATGATTAGTGTTTCTGATGACGATGATGTTTCCTGAAATTTTTCTATTTGCATGGTAATTTCTAGTGCGGGTAAATCTAAAATCTTTTCTAAAGTGAGATATATTTGGTAACGAAATTGTTCGTTAGAAGGCAACAAAGATGGCACGATAGAAGCACTGAAACTGACTGTATTGTTTACCAGTGGATTACCTAAACGGTCATAAATTAAACCACGTGATCCGGGTATATTGGTTTGTACAATTCGATTATTTTCTGCTTTTATTGAGAATTCTTCCCCATGAATAATTTGCATTTCGAAAAGTCGTGCAATCAAAATTCCAAACAAGACAACTGTGGAAATCCACAAGACACGTAAATTACCTCTTGGTCGATTACGAAGGGTGGTTCTAGCTCTCTGATTTCTGAACATAATTTTTTTAATTGTTATAGGTAGTGCTACTTATTGAGTAAAACTTATTTAATCCTACTATTTGAAAAATTCCATAAAAAATAGCAATGGCCAATATGTCCATCAAGATCCCTGGCGCAAGAATTTGTGTGAAAACTGTGGGCAATGAAGTTGATGCACCTTCTGAAAATGCTACTAGAGACATTAAGATCCGTGCCCATATTCCTGTGATGACGCCTACTGCTAATATTCTGATTAAATGTGGGCTAGTATCTTTGGTGATTAAGCCGAAGAAATGTATTAAGAGGATTGCAGGTAGGTAGGCTAAGAATATCCATTCGTAAGAAATATTGGTTATTGATCCTGCAAGTAAGGTTAAGAACAGTAATGCCCCTAATGCTATTTTCCTACTCAGGTAGGATGAAATAAAAACGATAGCTAAAAGGTTAGTGTCTATTATTGCCCCACTGATTGGTAGTAAAGGGGCGACGGAGACTTGTGCCACGATAGTGATCACAATGATGATTCCAGTGACTCCTATCTTGATCACTGGCTTAGCTCAGGAAGTATTGCAAGAAAATCAGTGTTGATTAGCACAGTTCTCAAGCTTGTTATTTGTGTAAATGGTTCAACTACAACCTGCGGGAAAGTTTTTTGGGCATTGGAATTAACCTTCTTAACCTTTCCTATTGGTATATCAGCTGGGTAGAGTCCTCCTAACCCAGAAGTTATCAAGGTGTCACCTTTTTCTATTTTTCCGATTACTAGCATGAAATTTAATTCACGAGTTGCTTTGCCAGATAAAATTCCGCTTGTTGTACCGTTTAGGACTTGGGTAGCTACACGACTTCGGCTATCAGTGACTAACCTTACAAAGGCATAGTTTTTTTTGACAGAAGTGACTCTTCCCACAAGGCTACCTTGTGGTGAGAGAACTATATTTCCAGCTTTGATGCCATCAATACTACCTAAATTGATTGATAACTCACTTCGAAATGGTAGTTGGATAAAACCTATTACATTTGCAGTTAAGTAAGCAGTTTCAAGATTAGTAGTACGTATATTAAGTGCTTGTTCAAGTTCAAAAACACGATTTTTTATAATTGTGAGTTCTGTTACTTGATTGCGTAATTGTTCGTTCTCCTTTTTCAACTGTGTATTTTCTTTACGGAGGTCGTTTGCCTGTCCAATATCCTTAAAGAATCCTATCAATGGTGCGGAACCTTTGTTTAATCCTTTAGATATTGGTGAACTACTGTATAAAACAAGATTTTGTATCGGTTCTAGAACGCCACTTCTTCCGAGAACGGAGAAAAATAATACAACTAGCAATAAGCTCGTTAGCCAAAGTGTGTATCGTGGTAGTGTTAGCATTTTAGTTCTTATTGTGATTATGTTGCTGTGTTGTTTGCTGGATATTGTGCCATACGTTTTGCAACGTCCGGTGGAGCCTCAAGTAACCAGCCAGCACCTTGTACAACACATAACAATGGGTCTTCAACAACATAGGTAAAGAAGCGTGTTTCCTGACTTAATCGTTGGTCCAATCCCGCTAAAAGAGCACCCCCTCCGGCAAGTGCAATTCCATAGTCAATCAGGTCAGATATTAATTCTGGCGGAGTTTCAGCAATTGTTTCTCTAACAGATTGTGCAATAGCAGTAACTGCACCTGAGATCGCATCACGAAGCTCAACTGTTGTGATGTCCACAGTTTTCGGTAATCCTGTTGCCAAGTCACGGCCTTTTAAAGTAAGAATACCCTCCTTTTCCAATGGGGCTGCCGAACCCCAAGTTTTTTTAATTTCTTCAGCAGTTCGATCTCCTATCGCTAAGTTATGAACTGCACGAGCATAGGTAATAATGTCTTGGTCAATTCGATCTCCAGCAATACGGATTGACCGACTTGTTACCATGCCACCTAATGCAATTACGGCAATTTCTGTGGTACCTCCTCCTATGTCAACGATCATTGATCCGGTAGGTTCAGTGATCGGTAAGCCTGCGCCAATTGCAGCAGCGAATGGTTCCTCTAGTAACCGAACTTTGCTAGCTCCCGCATTTAAAGCTGCATCATGAACTGCGCGTCGTTCCACTTCTGTACTTCCGCTAGGAATACCGATTACAACTTCAGGTCGTGAAAGAAATGTCCTAGTACTTACGGTACGAATAAAATACTGAAGCATTCGTTCTGTCACTTCGAAGTCTGAGATGACTCCTTCTCTCAGCGGTCGTATCGCCACGATATCGCTTGGTGTACGACCAACCATTCTTTGAGCTTCGGATCCTATTGCCAGAATTTGTTTGTTACGTCGATCTATAGCCACTACTGAGGGTTCATTAAGCACAACCCCTCGGCCACGTACTAGTACGATAGTGTTTGCGGTACCTAAATCTATAGCTATTCCCTGGGAGAACGCTCCAAAAATTCGCGAAAGCTTTTGAAATTTTGACACACTGACCCGCCAACGATGTATACCCGCCCATCATCGTGAGTATGCATTAGTATATGCGGAAACCTGACTAAATTACTATGTCAGCAGTAACTAATGCTTTTAATTTTCCAAGATTGCTAAGTTCCCTAGAAGAAGATCGGTAAATTCATCTTCGCTGATCACACGTAATCCGAGAGCATTTGCCTGATCCAATTTGTTTCCTGGGTTTTCCCCTGCGACCAGAAAATCTATTTTGCGAGTTATAGTCTTACGTATATTTGCCCCTAATGCTTGTGCTTTTTGCTCTGCTTCACTCCGTGTCAGTGAATCTAATTTTCCAGTAATTACTATTGTAAGTCCTACGAGTTCTTTTTTTTCACTAGTATGTTGATGGACTATTGGATTTACTCCTGAAACTATTAATTTTTCAATAATTTTTCTATTTTCAGTTCGCGAAAGCCACTCATTTACACTGCTCGCTACGACTGGACCTATTCCTTCAAGTTCTTGTAGCTCATCTTCTTTAGAGTTCATTAAATCAATGAGGCTATAAAATCGTGTTGTCAATAAGCGTGCCGTTTCTGCCCCGACGTGTTTTATGCCAAGCGCAAAAATTAAATATTGCAATGCACGAGACTTGCTTTTCTCAATTGATGCAAGCAAATTATCCGCACTCTTCCCCCCCATTCTTTCCAAACTTGCAATATCTTCTAGTTTTAATGTGTATAAATCAGAAACATTTCCCACTAGACTATTCTTATATAAGGTTTTTGCTATTTGTTCACCGAGTCCATCTATATCCATTGCAGGGCGTGAAGCAAAGTGTTCGATGAGGCGAATTTGCTGCTCTGGACAGTTAAGATTTGGGCAGTAATAGGCAGCCTCTTCTTCAGTGTGAGCGATGGTTGTATTGCAAGAAGGACATTGTGCTGGCATCTTAAAAATCTTTTCTGTGCCAGTTCTAAGGCTCTGTATTGGTGATACGACCTGCGGAATTACATCTCCTGCTCTCTGAACAATAACGGTATCTCCAATGCGCAAGTCTTTGTCTCGTATATTTTGCTCGTTATGCAGTGTAGCCATTTGGATACGTGCGCCTGCAACTACTACGGGTTCAAGTACAGCAAACGGAGTTAAAGAGCCAGTTCGGCCAATACTCACTGCAATGTCTAGAAGTTTTGTTGTGCGTTGTTGTGGTGGAAATTTAAAGGCTGTTGCCCATCTTGGTTCTCTTCCCACAGTGCCTAACTGTTCCCATTGGTCAACCTCATCTATTTTTAGAACGACACCATCTATGTCGTAATCAAGCTTCTCTCGTTGTTCTCCCCACCATTCTATTCGATCTTTGACTTCATCTATGTGTAGGTGTTTTTGGATTGCGCTATTCACTCTAAACCCCATATTGCTCAGCCACTGAAGTAGTTCATGCTGACTTTTTGGGTGCTTATCCGTACACCAACCAAGTTGATAAATGTAAATCGATAAAGGTCTTCCTGCGGTGATTTTGGAATCTAGTTGCCTCACTGAGCCTGCTGCTGCATTTCGTGGGTTAGCAAAAAGTGACTCACCACGCTCTGCACGTTCAAGATTCATGAATTCGAAACCACTTTTGTGGATATAGACTTCGCCGCGAACTTCAAACTCTTTAGGATATGGTGCTTGTAATTGAAGCGGTATAGCTCTAACGGTTCTAAGATTCGCAGTAACATTTTCTCCGATTTGACCATCCCCTCTTGTTGAACCAAGCGTTAATTGGCCATTTTTGT
The DNA here is from genome assembly GCA_963933025.1 of uncultured Dehalococcoidia bacterium. Taxonomy (GTDB): domain Bacteria; phylum Chloroflexota; class Dehalococcoidia; order Tepidiformales; family Tepidiformaceae; genus JAKUNN01. The sequence goes on from CAWVTC010000010.1 coordinate 9,748, forward strand.
AAATAAGCGATACGGCTATTCCATCGATTTTAGGTTCGCTGATAATAGTGACATCTTTTTTAATTCGTGCAGACACGCGTTCATACCAACTAGTTAATTCCTGCTGATTTATAACGTTGCTTAGACTTAGCATAGGAATTGTATGCTCTACTGGTTCGAAGGATTCTAAAGGTATTGAGCCGACCCTTTGTGTAGGTGAATCTGGTGTAATAAGCTCTGGGAATTCATTTTCAAGTTTTCTTAAGCTTGTAATTAATTCATCGTACTCCCCATCTGTAATTTCAGGCGCATCAAGGGAGTAATATCGATAATTGTGGTACGTGATCAGTGAGCGAAGTTCTTCACTCCAATTACGTGCCGAATGCTGCTTATTTTCGGCCATCTCCGTCTAATTATACCTATTCATGTGGTACATGGTGGAATATTTTTTTCCTGCGCATGCTATTCTCAGGATGTGAGTTTATCAGTTCTTATTGTTGATTATGGCGCGGGAAACTTGCGAAGTGTGACTCGTGCGGTTGCACGTTCTGGAGCCAGCCCTGTTGTTACGGATAAGCCTGACGATCTTATGAGTGCTGATGCAGTAATACTTCCAGGCGTCGGTTCTGCGGCTGATACTATGGATAAATTAATTGCTCGATCTTTGGACCAACCCCTCCGTGAATATATTTTGTCAGGCCGTCCTTTTTTAGGTATTTGTATGGGATTGCAAGCACTGTTTGATTTTTCTGCAGAAGGTGGAGGACAGAAGTGCTTAGGTATTCTTCCAGGTACAGTGCACCATTTTGATTTAGAAAATTTTAAAGTGCCTCATATGGGGTGGAATACTGTCGAATGGCTACAAGATCATCCGGTTACTGAAGGAATTCCGAAAGGTGCCTACTTTTATTTTGTGCATTCTTTTTTTGCTGAGCCCCAAGATAAGCGAGTGATTTTAGGACAGACAAGTTATGGGGTTACGTTTCCGAGTGTGATTGCTGCGGATAATGTATTTGCAACGCAGTTTCATCCGGAGAAAAGTGCAGACTTAGGACTAGCTCTTTATAGCAATTTTGTCTCTTGGGCTAGTGGACCAGGATATTTTCCAGGAGCTCGAAAGGGAGGAGATAACTGACATTTGAAGTAATTCCAGCCATAGATATACGTGGTGGATTTTGTGTTCGCTTATTACACGGCGACTACGATCACGAAACACGTTACGATTCAAATCCTGTTGCAGTAGCGAAACAATGGGAAAAGGAGGGGGCGTCTCTTTTACATGTAGTGGATTTGGATGGTGCTAAAGATGGATATCCGGTTAATAGTGAACTTATTGCTGAAATCTGTTTAGCAGTTGATATACCAGTTGAAGTTTCGGGAGGGATTAGAACTCGTACCGCAATTGAAGACGCATTTACTTTAGGAGCTAGTCGTGTTCAGTTGGGTAGTGTTGCTGTCCAAGATATCGATCTTGTTAGAAGAGCAGTAGAAGATCACCCTACTTCGCTTACCGTTGCACTTGATATTCGGAATGGCCAGGTTTATGTGGATGGCTGGAGGTCAAAAGCTAGTGGTGTTGTACATATAGATCCGTTTGATTTTGCAATACAATTGGAGAGTATTGGTGTTCCACGCTTGATGGTTACTGATATTTCACGTGATGGAGCGCTCAAAGGTGCTAATACTGAACTTATGTCATCGTTTGTAGAAAAAATGAATATTCCTGTTGTAGCATCTGGTGGAGTTGCGTCAATTGCTGACATTCTTTTACTTTCAGATATTGGTTGTGAAGGTGTTGTCGTAGGGAAAGCTTTATATGAGAAAGTTTTTAGTATTAGTGAAGTTAAGGCCGTATTGAAAAATGCTAACTAAACGTATTATTCCGTGTTTTGATGTCGATCGTGGGCGAGTGGTGAAAGGGATTTCGTTTGTGGATCTTAAAGATGCAGGCGATCCTGTAGAGCTCGCTAAATTGTATGATCGTGAAGGTGCTGATGAGCTTGTATTTCTTGATATTACTGCCTCATCCGACGATCGCAAAACTGTGTACGATATGGTTTCAGCAACGGCTGATCAAGTGTTTATTCCGTTTACAGTAGGCGGCGGAATTCGTACTACTGAAGATGTGAAAATTATGCTTGAATTGGGTGCTGATAAGGTCAGTATCAATACTGCTGCTATTGATAATCCTGGTTTAATCAGTGAAGCTGCATATCGTTTTGGAAGCCAGTGTATTGTAGTTGCAATAGATGCTCTTAAGCTTCCGGACGTTAGCGATAAGTGGGAAGTGTATACGCATGGTGGACGTAAACCCACAGGAATTGATGTGATTACATGGGCCTCGCAGGTAGTAGCTCAAGGTGCAGGAGAACTATTGGTTACGAGTATGGATGCCGATGGACATCAAGCTGGTTATGATCTTGGATTATTGAACGCGATAAATGCAGTTGTGAATGTGCCAGTGATTGCTTCCGGAGGTGCGGGTGGTCCTGAACATATGAAGGATGCTCTTGTTGCTGGAAATGCTGATGCTGTTTTGGCCGCAAGTATATTCCATTTTGGAACGTACTCTATTCGCCAAGTTAAGGAGTACCTTGCAGAAGCTGGTGTTCCTATACGTATTGGTTAGGTGTTAAAGATATTAGAAGGGAAATATTATGAATTTAGAACTTGATGAAAATGGTCTTATTCCTGCTGTTGTGCAAGATGTAGATACGCAAGAGGTGCTAGTCCTTGCGTGGATGAGTCCTGAATCTCTAAACATGAGTTATGACTCAGGACATGTTACTTTTTGGAGTCGGAGTCGTAATGAAATTTGGGAAAAAGGCGCTACGAGTGGGAACTTTTTGAATTTAGTGAGTGTTAAAAAGAATTGTGAGAACAATTCACTTTTGATTCTTGCAAGGCCTGATGGACCCACTTGTCATACGGGTAATATTTCTTGCTATTATCGAGACCTTGACTATGAAAAAAATATGAAGGGTTAGTGTCATGAGTTCAGGTTGGCCTGATTACACAAATTTAAAATTTCCGCATGCTCCCAATGATCGTCCTACTGTAATTTTAAATGGAGTCATGTCTGTTGATGGCAAAGCGGTCATAAAAAATACTGAGCAAGGCATTGGTTCTGATACAGATAGACGACTGATGAGAGAACTGCGACTTAATGTTGATATTGTTTTGAATGGTGCTGAAACTCTTCGGAAAAGTGGCACCTCTTCGCGTCTTGGGTTTCGTGATCTTGATGAGTTGAGGGAAAGCCGTGGTAAATCTGTACCAATTGCAGCGGTGATCAGCCGTAGCGGAAATCTTCCCTTGGATAAGCAATTTTTCATAGCTAGCGATTTTCCTGCGATTGTATATCTTTCCGAAACTGCTTCTGAGGAACAAAAGAGAGTTATACAAAGCAGTCAACGCCCCGTTGTTTTTTTACCCGAGGATGATGAAATAAAGGTGATGCTTCAACATATGCGCAACACTCTTAATTGTGAAGTATTACTCGTTGAAGGTGGTCCTACAGTGTACGCAGCTTTCTATGCTGCTGGTGTTGTTGATGAGATGTTTCTAACTGTCGGTCCTGTGATCGTTGCAGGCGAAGATACGCTTTCTATAGTTTCTGGCCCTACAGCTTTTATTCCTGAAACTGTTCCACGTTTGAAATTGCTTAGTGCTATACCAAATATGGAAACTAATGAGGTATATCTTCGCTATCAAGTGAATCAGTTATAGAATAATTGACCTGACTATAAGTTTTAGTCATTTAAAGTTGAGGTTGTTCACTGAAATACATAGAGATTCAAGGTGCTAGAGAGCATAACCTTCAAAATATTGATGTTCGAATTCCACGTGATCAGTTAGTTGTAATTACTGGCGTTTCAGGATCGGGTAAATCTTCATTGGCATTCGATACAATTTATGCAGAAGGACAGCGTCGGTATGTGGAATCGCTTTCCGCGTATGCTCGCCAATTCCTGGGTTTAATGGAGAAGCCTGCAGTTGATTATATTGATGGCCTCTCACCAGCTATTTCAATCGATCAGAAATCAACATCTAATAATCCTCGTTCTACTGTAGGCACTGTTACTGAAATTTACGATTATATGCGTCTTTTATGGGCACGTGCTGGGCGACCATATTGTTTAGATTGCGGTCGCCCAGTTACAAGGCAAACAGTTCAACAGATCGTTGATGCAGTTCTTGAGTATCCTGCAGGTACTCGCTTATTGGTCCTCGCCCCTATAGCACGGGCCAAGCGGGGAGAACATGTGGCCATATTAGAAGAAGCACGAGTTGCTGGTTTTGTACGTGTTCGTATAGATGGGGATGTCTTTGATTTAGATGATCAGATTAAGCTTAATAAAAATAAACGCCATGATATCGATATCGTGATCGATCGATTAATTGTCCCAAATAATAGCAAAAGTGCTGATGCAAATTTGCGATTAGCAGAATCAGTGGAGACAGGATTATCTGTTGGGCAAGGTGTTATTAATGTAGCAATTTCCTTAGATATAGATGGTAGTGATGATCATGATGGTAAAGGTGATCGTTCGGAAAGAGTATTTTCAGAGCATTTTGCATGTCCGTACGATGCCTTTTCGTTTGAGGAGATAGAACCGAGAACCTTCTCATTTAATAGCCCACATGGTGCTTGCAAACGCTGTACTGGTTTGGGTGTAGAGATGCAAGTTGATCCTGCTCTTGTTATTCCTGATCGGACACTATCTTTGGCAGATGGCGCTATTGAACCTTATACGCATGCTAGTACTAGCGGAATGTGGTACAACAGGTTTTTTGAATCACTTGCAGAAGAATACAATTTCTCTGTAGGCACCCCTGTTTCCGAGTTGACTGAAACTCAGTTGAATTATGTTTTATATGGTACTGGTACCAAGCGACTTGATGTTCGATATAACACTAATAAGGGACAATCCCGATTGTATAAGTCCCGCTTTGAAGGTGTTATCAATAATTTACAGAGGCGTTATAGAGATACAGATTCTGAGCATAGAAGAACGCAAATTGCACATTATATGGCTGCTGTTGCGTGTCCTGATTGTTTAGGGCAACGCCTTCGTCCAGAAGCTTTGAAAGTGTTAATTGGTGGTAAAAATATTGATTTGGTTGCTCAATTAAGTGTTTCTGAAGCATTAGCTTGGTTCGAAAGTTTATCTGGAGAAACTACTCTTTTGAATGATCGTGAACAGGTCATTGGGAAACAAATTTTAAAAGAAATTTGTGATCGCTTAAAGTTTCTTGTCGATGTGGGTCTTGATTATTTGACCCTCTCTCGTTCTGCAGGATCACTTTCGGGAGGTGAGGCACAGCGAATTAGGTTGGCGACTCAGATAGGTTCGGCATTGATGGGGGTTTTATATATTTGTGATGAGCCTTCGATTGGTCTTCATCCTGTTGATGGAGATCGCTTAATAGGTACTTTGGAACGCCTTCGAGATTTAGGAAATACAGTAATTATTGTTGAACATGATGAAGCTACTATGCGTGCTGCTGATCATATTATTGATCTTGGCCCATTAGCAGGTGTTGCTGGAGGAAAGATAGTGGCCCAAGGGTCCATAGAGGATATTTTAACGAATTCTGATAGCATTACAGGGGCTTATTTATCAGGAAGGCGCGTGATTCCTACTCCAAAAACTCGTCGTTTGAGTAATGGCCAGTCATTACTTGTTCGTGGTGCTCGTGCAAATAATTTAAAAGACTTGGAGGTTGAATTTCCGTTAGGTCTTTTAATTCTTGTTACCGGTGTTTCTGGATCAGGAAAATCTTCTTTGGTAAACGAGATTTTGGTGCGTCGTGCTGCACAAGTTGTTCATAAAAGTCATCAAAGACCCGGTGATCATGACACAATTGAAGGTCTTCACTATCTCGATAAGGTAGTTAATATCGATCAATCACCGATTGGCCGTACCCCGCGTTCTAATCCTGCAACTTATACTGGTGTATTTACTCTGATTCGTGATTTATTTTCTTTGGTGCCAGAATCACGCGCACGTGGTTATAAACCAGGACGTTTTTCTTTTAATGTGAAGGGTGGTCGTTGTGAAGAATGCCGTGGGGATGGTTATAAACTTGTAGAAATGCAATTTCTTCCTGATGTTACTGTTCCTTGTGAGGTTTGCGAAGGTAGTCGCTATAACCGTGAGGCTTTGGAAATAAAATTTAGAGGTAAAACAATTGCCGAGGTATTGGACATGACTGTTGACGAGGCCCTAAGTCTTTTCGAAGCATTTCCTCGTGTGAAACGTGTTTTGCAAACGCTTGTTGATACAGGACTGGGGTATATTCGCTTAGGCCAACCATCTACGACTTTATCAGGTGGTGAAGCACAACGAATAAAGTTGGCTTCTGAATTATCTCGTCGTTCGACAGGTAAGACCCTGTATGTTCTTGATGAGCCAACAACAGGCTTATCATTTTTAGATGTCCACCATTTGTTAGATGTATTGCACAGGCTCGTTGATGGTGGAAATACAGTAGTTGTTATTGAGCATCATCTTGATGTTATCAAGTCTGCTGATCATATTATTGATTTAGGCCCATATGGAGGTGATCGAGGAGGTTTGATTGTGGCGCAGGGGTCACCAGAAAAAATTGTTACTGTAAAAAAGAGTGCAACCGGTCAGTATCTCAAGCCATTTTTAACTTAAACGATTGAGTAATTCTTCATAGTGTTTTGTTTCGATAGGATCTTTTACTTCACCAAGTCCTGTCCAGCTTTTCCAGCTCCAGTTATCTGTGACACGAGGTTTTTTTATCGGGCTTATAACATCTGTTTTTTTGCTGGCCAGCATTAGTTGATATTGAGAGCTAAGTGGCAATGTTTGATTTACGATGCCAATCCAGAATTGTAAATCAGCAGTATTACCGGAAAATGTTGTTCCTAGATAGCGATACTCACCGTTGATTGCTTGTGATGCACTGTTTAGATATTGTGTTTTCATTCCATATCTAGTTCGTATGGATGCACCACCTAGTGCATATAGTTTATTTGTTCGCCTAGCTTGTTGGAGGGTTACTGAACCGTATCCAAGTATGTCTGTTTCTACAAAACTTGCGAATTCTGTTGCAAGTTTTCCGGGAGTATTTTTTAGAGTTTTGGCAATTTGTTCCCACGTTAGTGATGGCCATTTGGAAGGAGTTTTATCTGTTCCTATACCTATCCGTAACCAGTGAGTTTTCTTATCTACAAAATTTTTTTGTAACAGTTTCTCTTCCTCAAGCATGTTGCCTATTTGAGTATTAATTTTTACGAGAATACGCTCATTGTTATCCAGCTCAATTAGCAAATCAATAAGTTGATCACTGACTATGGATTGGCTGTGTGTTGTTTTGATAGTATCCGAGCAACCAGCAGCTGAAGTGAGTAGCTTTGTTAATTGAGACTGTTCTATTTGTAGTAGGTAAGCTAGGGCGCTTGCACAATAATTTTCGAAAGGATCTGAGCCTAGACCAGCCTGAAATGAAGATAGTCCCTCAAAAATATTTGTATTCGTCATACGATAAGTATGGCATTTTATGAGACATGGTCACCTCATTTTTTCTTACTGACTTAATAGTATTAATCTTGAGCGTTAATCTTGCGAAGAATATTTTCGAGTAATTGAAGCCACTCATCTCCTGCTTCGATACGATCAATACGTATTTGTTCAGGTCCCACCAAAACACCGTCAAAGTTAAGTGAATTAATTAATTGTTTTTGTTTAGTAGTTATTCCAGTATGGCTATGGATATGTATCATTTTTGCACTTGTACTGATCTTTTGGATGTTTGCGTTGTATGCCAATATTTTAAGTAGCACAATAGTTAAAAGTTGTTTGACTAGAGGTGGTGGAGGACCATACCTGTCTTGAAGTTCTTCTTGAAGTTCTGTAATTTCATCATTGGTTTTTAGGTGTGTAATTCTCTCGTAGATTGCTAAGCGTGTTTCAATGTCTGAAAGGTATGTTTCCGGAATTGAGGCACTAAGCGGTATATCTATTTGTACGGTGATTATGTGCGATTGCGTGGTTTTATCATCGATACCTATGCCACGTTTGAGTGCAGCTACTGCTTCACCCATAAGACGAGAGTATAAATGAAAGCCTATCGCGGCTATATGACCACTTTGTTCGCTTCCTAAAACATTTCCAGCTCCTCGGATTTCAAGATCTCGTAGGGCGATTTGGAAACCGGAACCTAGCTCAGTAGCCTGAAAGATAGCTTCAAGTCGCTGTTGTGCTGTTTCTGTAATTCTGTTTCGATTATGTAAAAGGTAAGCATAAGCTCTTACTGCGCCCCTTCCCACTCTTCCTCGTAATTGATAGAGTTGCGCTAATCCAAATCTATTTGCATCATCTATTAGAATGGTGTTGACGTTTGGAAGATCTAGGCCACTTTCTATGATTGTTGTACATAATAAAATGTCATATTTCCCTCTTGAAAATTCATACATGACCTGTTCGAGTTTTTCTTCCTGCATCTGTCCATGTGCAATCGCCAGAGTTGCCTCTGGTACAAGATCTTTTAGTTTGTTTGCTATTTTATTTATTGTTTTAACTCGATTGTGGACAAAATAAATTTGTCCATCTCGGTCGATCTCTCTGATAATTGATTCTCTTATAACTGTGTCATCCCATTCAGTGATGTAAGTTTTCACGGGTTGACGTTCTTCAGGAGGTGTCATCAGTGTGCTAATGTCACGGATTCCTGCTAGAGACATCTGGAGTGTTCTAGGAATTGGAGTTGCTGACATCGTTAACGTATCGACTTCTTTTCGGACTTGTTTAAACCACTCTTTATGGTTAACGCCAAACCTCTGTTCTTCGTCAATAATTACTAGGCCTAAATCGTTGAATTTGATATCTTTCTGTAGCAAGCGATGTGTTCCGATAGTGATGTCAATGGTCCCTGCATCGATGCCTTTAACGATTTCTTTTTGGCTGTTGGTATCTCTAAACCTTGAGAGCACTGCTGTTTGTATCGGAAAACTGGAAAGTCGTTCTCTAAAGGTTTCACCATGCTGCTCCGCAAGCACTGTTGTAGGAGCTAGTATGGCTACTTGCTTGCCATGTGTAACAGCTTTAAAAGCGGCACGGATTGCAATTTCTGTTTTTCCGTAACCTACATCGCCGGCAATAAGTCTATCCATAGGCTGAATCTTTTCCATGTCTTGTTTAACAGCACTAATTGTTTCATTTTGATCTGGGGTCTCTATAAATGGGAAGGAACCTTCTAATTCCTGTTGCCAAGCAGTATCAGAACCAAATGCGAAACCCGTAGCTATTGCGCGTTGTGCATAGAGGTCTAGCAATTCATGAGCATTAGCAATAATTTCTTTTTGGACACGTTGTTTTATACGTCCCCACTCTTGCGTACCTAGTCTAGTAATTGTTGGTTTTCGGTTGCTAGGGCCAACATATGTTGTCAAAGAATCTAAATAGTCAGTGGGTACGTAGATATGATCACCTTCTGCATACTGAAGGTCAAGATATTCACGTTCTCGTCCATTTGGAGTACGCCGAACAAGTCCTAAAAATCTTCCTATCCCATGATCAGCATGGACAACAAGATCATTAGGTTTCAAGGTTGCCAAAAGATTTTTCTGTACCCCTACTGTTTTCCGATTTCCTATTTTTCTTCTACGTATGCCAAATATATTTTCATCGGTAATTAAGGCTAGTTTTCCTTCGATGGTGAAGCCTTGGCTAGCATTTGAGGGACATATAGTAACTACACCTGCCTGGATGGTAGTAACAGTTTCCACAAATTCACTAGGGATATTTTCCTCTTGGAATAATCCTAAAAGACGATGACTTTGCTGTGATGCAATAATTACTGACTCACCATTTTTCGATCTTTCATTTACATCCTGCACAAGCAATTTGAGTTGACCCGCATAGTTTTGTGATGGTCCGATTGGTATACGTTGTGTCCCCGAGTCTTCTTCCCCAAATCGTTCCAAGATAAATTTGTTTTCTATCTGTTTAATTGACGTAAGGAAGGGTTCAACTTCTTTGCGTAGAGCAGATAGCCCTTTTGGTAAGTTTCCTTTGTTTTCACCTTGTTTTCTTATCTCATTTTCGTGTTCAAAAATTTTTGAAAGATTTTCTTGTCCCAAATTTGGATCATCTACAAGTAAAGTTCCCGAGGAGTGGAGATGTTCTAGAAGTGTTTTTGTGTTTAAGAGAGGTTCAAAAAAACTTAAATTTGGAGGATGATTGCCTGCTTGCAATGTTTCAAGTCCCTGTAGGATAGATATGGATTGTTCTCCTGTTTTTTGCAAAGTCTTTAATAAACTGCTTGCAAGAATTTGATTTTCTTTTGTGATTATTTTTGCGGGAGAAATTATTATTTGTTCAAGGCGTCCACTGCTTCTTTGCGTAGAGGGGTCTATTTTCCGGATGCTTTCTATGGAGTTGCCTAGAAATTCTAGGCGGTATGGGCTTTCGTGATTGATTGGAAAGATATCTAAAATGCCACCACGTTGGGCTATTGTTGCAATTGAGTCAGCAATTTTTTCTGTGGTATAACCATTTGATTCAGCCCACCGTAGTATTACAACAGGTTCCATTTGATCCGTAATCGTTAGTACTAATTCCTCGTTGGATAAGTTGGGCCCTGCTCGTAATTCGGAAGCTGCTATCCAAGACGTGACTATGATTGCCTTATCTTTACTTTGTAATTGTTGTAAGGCTTTTGCACATTCAGTCTGTGGTGAGTCATCAGATGAGCTGGTTTCATATGCTCGATGCTCTCGCTCAGGGAATCGTAATACCGGTATAGAGGGGTAGTAGAAACCAATTTCAGTTGTTAAGTGTTCAGCCACCGTTGGTGTAGCTGCGAGAAAGAGCGTTGGGCCAGAAGATTTTTTTGCTATGATAGATGCAAGCACTGCTTTGCCATTCTCTGATATCCCTAGGGAACTTCCTTTTGCAGCAGAACTTAAAAAAGGCTCAAGTAGAGGCTCAAGTGTTTTATGTATCCCGACTAACTGCCCTGTCATAGATGCCCCAAATAAAGTTCTTCTAAGATTTATGAATTCTAAAAATAATGAGCTTTGGACTCAATTTTTTTCAGCTTCGTCTAGTACCTCAGCAAGATGCATAATTTCAGTTGAGAGATTCCCCTCTTGTTTGGCGGCCTCAAATTGCATTAAGCAACCTGGGTTTGTAGTTACAATTACTTCTGATTTGACTGATTGAAGGGTTTTAAGTTTTCTATCTCTTAAAGCCTTAGACATTTTTGGTTCTAAGATACTGTAGATTCCGGCTGCTCCACAGCAAGTTTCAGAATCTTCGGTTTCAACTAATTCACAATTTTCTAGAGATTGGAGTAGTGCTCTTGGTTCTGCACTTATTCCTTGAGCATAATTTAAATGGCAAGCATCTTGGTAAACAACTTTTTTCG
>CAWVTC010000011.1:0-19580 GCA_963933025.1 uncultured Dehalococcoidia bacterium
CCTAAGGCTGCGTAGTAGCCCAATTCTTGGGGATGCGTGAAAGAAAAACCCGTAGTTCCTCCGAAGATAGGCTCAAAATCGTACCAAACTCCATAAACAGAAAAAGCAACGATTGAGGAAATCAGACCTAACAGAACGGCATCTGCTTCAAAATCATGCCTATATATAGATTCCGCTGCCATCATTGCCCCACCGAGGGGAGCTCGGAAAATAGCCCCTATGCCTGCACCCATTCCTGCAACTAAAGCACGCCGACGTTCCTCTACCCCTAACTTGAAACATCCAGCTACAAAAGAACCAATCCCTCCTCCAATTTGTGCCATCGGACCTTCACGTCCAGCAGCCCCTCCGCTACCAATGGTTGCTGCAGCCGCCAACATTTTTACTGGAATAACCCTCCATCTAACTCTGCCTCCTCGATTATGAAAATCATCTATCACTGCCCCTGCCCCTGCCCCTGCGGCTTCTGGAGTTCGGAATACCACAATAATTACACCACTGATCAGTCCCCCTAATCCCATAACCAGAGGTAGCGCCCATCGTCTCGTTGGAGAATTTGAGATTGGGTTCCCTTCACCCAAAGGTTCTGGGGGAATAAAACCCACAAGTTCATTTAATAAATATTCACTAGCAAAACTTATTGCTTCAAAAAAAAGAATCGCGGCGATTCCCGCCAATAAACCTATAACAACACCAAGCCAAAGACTTCGGACTACCTGTTGGCGAGTAATCTTACGAAAATTGACTGATTGTGCTTTTAGTTTTTTTAGGATTCGTACGTCCATGAACTCATCATAGAGTCCTTAGTATATCGGTGGAAACCTAGTTAAAAAGTCAGCTGTACTCTAATATTCCTGCGGCATCGGTGGAGCAGCTCCTGCCGGTTGTGGAATTTCCGCCACAAGCGATTCAGTCGTAAGCATCATTGCACTCACACTAGCTGCATTTTCAAGAGCAGAACGAACTACTTTAACTGGATCAACAATGCCTAACTCAAACATGTCACCCCATCGATCTTCTGCAGCATCCCATCCAGAATTTTTTCCTTCTAATTTACGAATGCGATCGACTATAACAGCTCCTTCTTTTCCTGCATTTTCCGCAATTGTCCAGGCAGGAGCACTTACTGCTTGGGCTACCAATTCAGCCCCGGCTCGTTCGTCCCCGGTAAGCGTTTCTGCATAAGCTTCAATAACTTCCTTGGTTCTTAAGAGAGCAACCCCTCCTCCAATAACCACACCTTCGTCAACTGCCGCACGAGTGGCAGAAAGAGCATCCTCTACTCGCGCCTTCTTCTCTTTCATTTCTATTTCCGTAGCAGCTCCAACTTTTATCACAGCAACTCCGCCAGCCAATTTAGCTAATCGTTCTTGGAGCTTCTCACGATCAAAGTCACTAGTATTATCTTCAATCTGTGCCTTTAATTGTTTAATTCTATCTTGGATAGCTTCGTCAGTACCTTGACCTTCAACAATTGTCGAATCGTCTTTTCCTGCCACTATACGACGGGCCCGTCCAAGGTCCGCCAAGGTAACACTTTCAAGCTTTCGCCCAACTTCTTCAGTTATAAAAGTACCACCAGTAAGAATGGCTAAGTCTTCGAGGATTGCCTTACGCCTATCACCAAAAGATGGAGCTCTAAGAGCAAGGAGGTTCATTGTCCCTCTCATTTTATTCATTGCAAGAGTAGCCATCGCTTCTCCCTCAATGTCATCCGCAATCACCACAAAATCCTTACTCACCTGCATTACTTGCTCTAATATTGGGACTAAATCTTGCACCATAGTAATCTTTTTATCTGTCATTAAAATGTAAGGATTCTCGATTACCGACTCCATCCTGTCAGTATTTGTAACGAAATAAGCAGATTGATAACCCCGGTCCAATTGCAACCCGTCAACAAATTCGGTTTCGAATTTAAGCCCACGTGATTCCTCAATGGTTATTACGCCGTCCTTCCCTACTTTTTCCATCACATCAGCTATTATTTCACCTACTTCTTTTTCGTTCGCAGAGATACCCGCAACATGCTCGATCTGAGCCTTGCTCAGTACCGGCTCCGCACTCTCCAGCAATGCCCTTATTGCAACATCTGCAGCACCTTGAATTCCACGTCTCACAGCCATCTGGTTTGACCCAGAAGCAATAACACGAATTCCTCCTCGAACAAGCGCTTGTGCCAGTACGGTCGCAGTTGTTGTACCATCCCCAGCTACATCGTTTGTTTTGGTGGCAACTTGTTTAACAAGTTGTGTACCCATATTCTCAAACGGCTCATCCAGCTCTATCTCACGAGCAACAGTCACGCCATCCTTAGTAATAAGAGGAGCACCGTAACTTTTTTGAATTACAACATTTCTGCCTCGTGGGCCAAGGGTTACTTTCACTGCATCAGCAAGAGCATCAACCCCTTCCTTAAGACTACGTCGGGCATCTTCGTCAAAAAGCAATATTTTTGGAGCCATATACTTTCCTTTTTCAATTAATTTAGTTTTTTAAGATGAGACAGATATCTCACCTTAAAAAAAACTTTTCACAATAATTTTTCTTAAACGATTAATTTCGCAAGGATATCTTTTTCATTCAAAACAATATAATCGATACCATCCAGCTTTATCTCAGTTCCTGAATACTTTGCGTATAGGATACGATCACCAGGCTCGAGCTCTATGGTAATCCTGTTTCCTCCATCGTCCATTTTACCTGGACCAACAGCAAGAACTTCTCCCTGCTGAGGCTTCTCTTTAGCTGTATCAGGAATAACGAGACCGCTAGCGGTTACCTCGTCTTGCTTTAAAGCTGTCACTACAATTCTGTCAGCGAGAGGAATTAATTCGGTCTTGGTTTCTGTTGCCATTACTATTCTCCTTCGCTTTCTCTATACCCTAAAATCAGGGTTCTTTAAAAAAGCGTATCGCTGATATTAGCACTCTCCTTCCTAGAGTGCTAGCAGCCCTTTCTTTTGCACAGAATAATTACCATACCTTCACGCTAGCGTGAAGGTATGGTAATTTCGTACATTGAAGAGCCAATCAATTGACAATAATTTTACGAATAGCCGGGTTTTTACGTCCTCACATGAGGCTTCTTATAGGAGGCTTCGTAACAATGTTTGGAGCTATTGTTCTTCAAATGGGCAGTCCGCTGCTTATCCAAAGGGCTATTGATTTTGGGCTAAACCCAATCCGTAATGCTTCTGATGAAATCACAGGACTTGAGGGCAGCGAAAGGACTCTGATTATCGCCGCTGGTGCAATTCTCGCCTTTGCTGTTGGATCTGGTCTAAGCCGTTTTGGGCTGACATACGCTTCGGAGGCCCTTGGCCAAAAAGTCGCTTATGACCTAAGGAACGCAATATATGGAAATGTTCAGCGCTTATCGTATGCCTATCACGATACAGTTCAGACTGGACAAATTATGTCTAGGGCAACCGAAGACGTGGAAGCTGTTCGCTTATTTGTTTCTTTCGCTTCTCTTCGTTTGTTGATGATTGCAGGAATGCTCGGGTTTGGTATCGCCGGAATGTTTTATTTTGACTGGAGACTCGCTCTTATTAGCCTTGCGACAATGCCCATAATTATTTGGCGTTCAGTTCGTATCTCCACCATCATGCGTCCACTGTGGATGCTTATCCAGCGCAGCCAAGCACGTCTTGCCGAAATTGCAGACGAAGGGCTTGGTGGTATTCGTGTTGTCAAAGCCTTCAGCCGGGAACCTCTTGAGGCAGAAAAGTTTGCTAAAGCTTCTGGCACGACCAGAGATTTACAACTGCGTCAAGCTATAACCATGGCAAAACATGCCCCTCTCATGCAGGGACTTTTTATAGTTCAAATGGGTGTCACCGTCAGTGTAGGTGCTCTCTTTATTTCCCAGGGAAGTATCAATGCAGGAGTTGTTACTGCCTTTCTTTTGTGGCTAACAATGTTACAAATGCCGGTTCGGATGCTTGGCTTCATGATCACAATGTTTTCAAGGGCTGTAGCTGCCGGCGAACGAGTGTTTGAAGTACTTGATACACAATCAGCAGTGCAGGAAAAAGATGATGCCACGGATTTAACAAATCCTTCTGGCCATGTCCGTTTTGAAAAAGTTAGCTTTGGTTACTCAAGTGCAAGTCCCGTTTTGTCCGATATAGATATCGATGCTCAACCAGGAAAAGTCATTGCGCTTCTTGGTCCAACAGGTTCGGGAAAATCCACAGTCGTAAGTTTGTTACCTCGTTTTTATGACGTCACTAGCGGACAGATAACGATCGATGGGAAAGATATTCGTGATTTTAAGCTTGAGTCTCTAAGAACAAACATTGGCACCGTTCAACAAGATGTTTTTCTTTTCGTAGGGACACTCCGAGAAAATATTGCATACGGTCGACCTGGAGCCAGCCAAGAGGAGGTTGAGATAGCTGCAAAAGCAGCGCGTATACATGATTTTATTATGAGCCTGCCCTACGGTTATGATGAATGGGTCGGGGAACGCGGGGTAACGTTATCCGGAGGACAAAAACAACGAATTGCTATTGCACGAACAATCTTGCTAAATCCACGGATTCTCATCTTTGATGACTCCACTGCTAGCGTTGATACCCAGACAGAGTTCTTAATACAGCAAGCTCTTGCAACACTTATGGAAGAGCGCACCACTTTCGTTATAGCACAACGCCTGAGGACTGTTATTCGTGCTGATGAAATTTTAGTTTTAGACGAGGGTAAAATAGTAGAACGAGGAAAACACGAAGAACTACTTTCTAGAGAAGGCCTTTATCGCGACATATATGATCTCGAACTGAGAGACCAGGAGGAGGCCCTGGGAGAGTCCTCGTCTGCCCAACCAACGAGCACGAGCGGAGGAGGTAACTAAAATGGGAATGTTTGGAGGTGGGGGAGCTGCTGGCGGCTATTCGCAAGGAATTGGAGGTCAAGGTGTTGGCGGAGGAAGCCGAGGAAGCCGAGGGTCAGATGGCTGGGATGATGAATACTTGGGGAAACCTTACGATGTCGAAGTTATTCGTAAAATGCTGCCTTATCTCGCAGAACAAAAATCGCTGGTGGCGGCGGCCTTTTTCCTTATGGTTGTTACTGCCATTTCGATTTTTATACAGCCCCTTCTTTTGGGCCTAACTATTGATGCAGGAATATCAGGGGAAACCGGTCGCATTCCTGTTCTCCTTGGCCTTATGGCTGGCTTAGGAATTGTGGGATGGCTATCTGGCATGGCACAACAAATAATTATGGCCCGGATAGGCACCCGTCTTCTTTTCCGTCTTAGAAACGAGATGTACGAACATATGCAAGGGCTTTCTCTTTCCTTCTACGACGAAATGGAAACCGGTCGCATGATCAGTAGGCTCACAAGTGATGTAACAGTGATGCAAGAACTTATGAGTACCGGCTCTCTTACTTTTGCTGCCGATATCGTCGGGCTAGGAATTGTCATAACAACTCTTCTTACTAGAGATTGGTTACTTGCCATAATTACTTTCGCCGTAGTCCCCCCTCTCGTCCTTATCCTTTTCTTCTGGGCACGCTATGCGCGTGCAGCTTTCATTAAAGTACGCGTAAGAATCAGCGAGCTCTATGGAAATCTCGGGGAGTCTATTAGTGGAATTCGCACGGTGCAGTCATTAAATCGCGAAGGCGAAAATGCTCGACGCTTTGATGAACAGAACAAAGAAAACCAAGATGCAAACATCTGGGCAGGAGCATTAACTGCGTTCATCATGCCCTTAATAGAAATGTGCATAGCTATTTCTATTGCAGCTGTGCTCATTGTTTCTGGCTTGCGCGCATTGAATGCATCACCAGGTGAAGTAGAAGTTGGGCTAACCGTAGGAATATTAGTCACCTTTGTAACCGCAGTGTTTCGCTTCTTTGATCCTATTCGCGACCTCGTATTGCAATACACCATGCTTCAACGAGCAATGGCAGGAGGGCAAAGAATTTTTGAGGTTCTTGAGACCACTCCACGGATTAGAGACAAGGACGATGCTATTGAATTAAGCGAAGTAGAAGGTCGTGTTGATTTTGATCATGTTAACTTTTCCTACTTTGAAGATGTCCCTGTTCTTGAGGACTTCCACCTATCTGTTGAGCCCGGAGAAACAATCGCATTAGTGGGACATACAGGTTCAGGAAAAACAACTATTACCTCTCTTATTAGTCGTGGGTACGATGTTCGATCGGGTGCGATTAAGGTGGATGGAAAAGACATTCGAGATATCCAGCGGCGGTCGTTAACGAAACATATGGGGGTGGTTTTGCAAGCCCCATATCTTTTTAGTGGAACCATTCGGGAAAACATTGAATACGGGAAGCCCGGCGCCAGCCTTGAAGAAGTTAAGGCGTCCGCAGAGGCCGTTGGGGCACACGAATTCATTGAAAAGCTAAACAACGGGTACGAGCACGTACTTAGCCAGCGAGCACAAAACATCAGCGTGGGCCAGCGCCAGCTTTTATCGTTTGCCCGGGCAATATTAGCCTCTCCTCGGATTTTAATTTTAGATGAAGCAACGGCATACGTTGACACACGAACAGAAGTGGTTATCCAAAAAGCCCTCCGCAATCTATTACAAAACCGAACTTCTTTCGTTATTGCACATCGCCTCTCAACAATCCGAGAGGCCAATCGAATTGTCGTTCTAGAACACGGAAAAATATCCGAAGTGGGGACCCACGAAGAGCTTTTAGAAAAAGAGGGGAGCTACGCCAACCTTTACAAGATGACTTACGAAGAGCAGAACAATGGCCCGATAGGCGAAGACATAGAAGTCGCTCGTCGGAGACACGGGGACATCCAAGAGGAAGAAGGACCAACCCTTGAGCCGGGGGGGGCATAACGAGGGAGCTGGGGGATTAACAGCCACCACCCTTGCCCAAATCGCTCTAGGTACACAACGAACCCCCAGCAACCCCCACATAAGCCCTCTTAGTAAAAGGGGCCATTCTCTTCTGAAAACAGCAACCCCTCCAAAGCCACCCATTTCTATATCTTCTAGTAATAAGCAATCATTTTCGAGTAGAATTTAATAATGTTAGATAAAATAGAGATAAGAGTACAAGGGGGCCGGGGAGGTGCAGGTACCTCTTCTTTTCACAGAGAAAAGTTTATTACAAAAGGAGGGCCTGATGGAGGAGATGGCGGGCGCGGAGGGAGAGTGTTTCTCGTAGCCGTAGATGATATTTACACCTTAGAAGATTTTAGACAAAAGCGATCCTTTTCTGCAGAAAAGGGAGGGGATGGAGGAATCCGACAACGGACAGGGAAACAAGGAAAAGATCTCTCGCTTGACGTTCCTGTCGGCACGTTGGTGTATGACCAGGAAGACGGGGCCCTGCTTGCTGATCTTACGGAGGTGGGGGCCCGGGCATTGGTTGCCCATGGAGGCCGTGGGGGTTGGGGAAACCGGAAATTTGCTACGAGCACAAACCAATCTCCTCGCTATGCACAGCAAGGGCATTCTGGAGAGAAGGTTTCTCTTCTGCTAGATTTGGCCCTTTTGGCGGATGTTGGGTTAATCGGACTTCCTAATGCGGGAAAATCGACGTTCCTTTCTGTGATTTCGCAAGCGAAGCCAAAAATTGCAGCATATCCCTTTACGACGCTAGCCCCGGTGTTGGGGGTTGTTGGTGAGGAGGCGGAAAGATTCACTATTGCAGACCTGCCGGGATTAGTAGAGGGGGCGCATGAGGGTGTTGGCTTAGGCCTTGATTTTTTGAAGCACGTTAAGCGTTGTCGGGTTCTTGTCCATCTTGTTGATGGCAACGAGCTGGATCCTGCCGTTGCAACAAGCCTTGTTGAGGCTGAGGTTCTTTCTTATGATCCTCTCCTTTCTGATCTTCTTCGAATTGTTGTCGTTACAAAAGCGGACATCGATGCAGCCGTCTGTGAGCAATCTGCTGCTCTCCTCCGGGAAGCTGGACATGCGGTTGTTTGTGTGATTTCTGCGAAAGCAGATACTGGTACTGGGGCCCTAGTGCGGCTCATGTGTGAAGAGGTTGTACGTGCTCGTAAAGAACAGCGTGCACGTGCTATGGCTATGTTGCCAGTTATACGTCCGGCTACGGCAGAGCGATTCACGATAAAAAAGAAAGGGAAGGGAAAATTCGAGGTTGAAGGAATTGGACCTGTCCGATTTGTAGAAATGATGGATCTTGATGAAGATGGGGCTCGAGAAGAGGTTCTGCGGCGCTTAGAAAAATGGGGGATATCAAAAGCCTTACGAAGTGCTGGGGCAACAGAAGGAGACTCTATCGGCTTCGGGGAAAGCCTTATTGTTTGGGAATGAAGAAAACAGGTAGCTTTCTTTAACCACAGATTTGTAAACGAGGGTACTGAGCTACTAGTGTTAACTGCTAACCATTAGCGGGGTTCTCTTATCCCCCTGTCACATCTTTTACCCAGGGTATATAACGTGGCGCTTGCGCAAATACTTATACCTGCGGTGATACCAATAGAGCCCCAAACATTTCCAGTAAAGCTATATGTCAACCAAAAGAAACCCTTAACGAAGGCTCCGAACATACCAGATACCCACCGTTCCATAAAAAGCTCCTTGTTTTTCCGAGGGGCCGGATAATGACCGTTCTTATTTATACTGGAGGAACTGCTGCGCGAAACAGGCGGTTGGCTAGTAGCGAACTATAAGAGAGACTTACTTTGTGAAGCTCAAAACAATACTTTTCGATATAGATGGAACCCTTCTGGACACAGAGCCGTTTATTCTCAAGGCGTATGCCGCTGCATATGCGGGGTTGAAAAAGACAAACCTTCCTTCCGGAGAGGATCTTATGAGCCTTACTGGCGGGGCGCTAGAGGGCGTTTATGAACGCTTGGTAGGAGAAGATTGGCCTGAAGCCGTCCGGCTGCATCGTGCCTTTCAGCTTAAAAACATGCATCTGTCTGTGGCATTCCCGGGGGCTAAGGAGACTCTTGCTTTTGTAAAAAGTAGAGGCTACCGCCTTGGCGCCGTTACGAATAGATCGAAGGCTACTAGCGCGAAAACGCTTGAGCTCGGTGGCCTTTCTGAGCATATAGAAGTTGTGGTTGCTGCAGAGGATAGCGCCGCCCTGAAGCCTGACCCCGCGCCGTTATATCGTGCTCTGGATCTACTAGGAGAGTCCTCTTCGGGGGATGGCGTCGTTTTTGTAGGGGATACAGCTGTGGATATTTTTGCCGGTCGTGCAATTGGTGCTACTACAGTTGCAGCCACGTATGGATTTCATCGCAGAGGGGTTCTTGAGACGAAACCAGATTACCAAATCGATGATATTAGCGAACTACCTAATTTATTAAAAAAGATGGATCAGTAGCCTCTCTGGGCAATTTCAGTGATACTTGGTAGGCACTCGCCGAATTGGCGTCTGTGGTAAAAAACAAAGGAATAAGAAATGCCGCGCCATCCAAATGAAGCCCTCTTCGGGGGTGAAAAAATGTATCCCATCTTGCCTGCATGTGAACACTTTGCAGGTACTGAAGTACGAGTGCTCAAAGCATTTGAGCTACAAAATAAAATGGGTGGAGTGTTCGATATAACAATGGACCTCGAGGATGGAGCTCCAACCGGGGCTGAAAAAGAGCATGCCGAAATGTATGCCCGTCTTCTTTCTGGAGAAGACAATAAACATCACATGGCCGGAGTAAGAATTCATGACTATACACACGAGCATTGGAAATCTGATGTCGATATTATAGTGGGAGCCGCTGCTGAAGAGGTTGCTTATATCACGATACCAAAATCGACTCGATATGAGCAGGCAGAAGAGATGGGTTCGTATATTCAGGAGGTAGCAAAACGGTCAGGCAGCTTGAGGGAAGTGCCTGTGCACGTTTTGATAGAGACCCATGGAGCTCTCCATGATGTCTGGAAAATTGCAGGGTTGCCCGCGTTACAGGTTCTAGATTTTGGACTAATGGATTTCGTCTCTGCACATCACGGTAGTATCCCGGCTGAAGGGATGCGGTCGCCCCTACAATTTGATCACGTATTGATTAGAAGAGCCAAAGGAGAGGTTGTGTCAGCCGCCCTTGCTCACGGGGTTGTTCCTGCACATAACGTTACTTTGGAGTTGCGTGATCCAGAAGTGATTTACGGCGATGCAAAGCGTGCCCACACTGAATTTGGATTTCAGCGGCAGTGGTCCATCTATCCTGCTCAAATCGAGCCAATAACGAATGCAATGGGGCCCGAAGCACCGCAAGTGCAGCTTAGCTGCGACATTCTATTGAAAGCATTTGAGGCAGACTGGGGGCCGATTCAACACGATGGAGATTTACATGACCGTGCGACATATCGATTTTATTGGGAGCAATTGCAGAGAGCCCGCTTAAGTGGAGTCGAAATTGATCCCAAAGCTGAAAAGCTGTTCTTTGAATAAGACAAGGGGTTCGCTTTAGCTTCCGCTCTGCTGCATCCTATACATATGAGGGTTGTACAAAAATATGGAGGAACGTCCGTTGCAGATGCGGAACGAGTAAAGCACGTTGCGGCCCGTATTGCCGAGCGTAAAAAAAAGGGCGATGAAGTTATCGTGGTTGTGTCTGCTATGGGGAATCGTACAGATGAATTAATAGCGCTTGCCCGTTCTATTAATCCCTCGCCCCCGGCAAGAGAGTTAGACCTTTTGCTATCAACAGGAGAACAAGCAGCTTCTGCTTTGCTGGCTATGGCTTTAAATGCTATAGGTCAGGATGCTGTTGGGTTGAGCGGCAGACAAACAGGCATCATTTCGAAGCAACGATTTGGCGACGGACGGATTTCAAGAATTGAAGAAGGAAAAATCGAAGAAGTACTCGCAAGAGGAGCTATCCCTATAATTGCAGGATTTCAGGGAATAACAGAAACAGATGAAATTGTTACTTTGGGTCGTGGGGCAAGTGATTTAACTGCAGTGGCTTTGTCAATTGCCTTGAAGGCCGATAGTTGTGAGACTTTTAAAGATGTGGAAGGTGTGTTTTCGGCTGATCCACGAGTTGTGAAGAACGCAAAAAAGATTAAAGAAATTGGATATGAGGAAATGTTAGAAATGGCAACCCAGGGGTCTCAAGTAATGCATAGTCGGGCAATTGAATTAGCGGCAGCTTACAATATGCCGATTCGCGTCGCGTCGAGTATGAACACTGCTTCCGGTACCCTTATACATGGAGGAAATGTTATGGAAGAACGTAATCGGGTTAGGGGAGTAGTTGGAGATATGGATGTTGCAAAGATTACCTTGCGTTCTTTGCCAGATGAACCAGGGATAGCTGTAAGAATTTTTGAACCACTTGCTGCTGCGGCAATTAGTGTGGATACGATTGTACAAAATGCAAGCGAAGAAAGACTTACGGATTTAACCTTCACTATTGCAGAGAGTGATTTGG
This sequence comes from uncultured Dehalococcoidia bacterium, assembly GCA_963933025.1. GTDB lineage: Bacteria > Chloroflexota > Dehalococcoidia > Tepidiformales > Tepidiformaceae > JAKUNN01. Next base: position 11,356 of record CAWVTC010000011.1, read on the forward strand.
AGGCCGCTGAAGCAATAATGCCTGAAATTTGTGAAAAGGTAAGAGCTTCAGGGTATGTTGCAGATGCGAGATTGGCAAAGGTTAGTATAGTTGGCGCGGGGATACAATCGGAGCCGGGTTATGCTGCGCAGATGTTTAAAGCTTTGTATAGAGCAGGTATAAATATCGAGATGATTTCGACTAGTGAAATTAGGTTAACGTGCATAGTTTCAAAGGAACACTTAGACGAAGCAGTTGAAGCATTACATAAAGAATTTGTCTCTGAATTTGATAAAAAAAATGATTAAAGCTTGCTCCAAACCCAACTCACGGCTACCTTCATTAGACGGGCGATGGCCAGAGACGATAGGTCCTGAAAAAAGGATAAACTTTAACAAGTGCCTATTGAGGTGATTCGCAGACGTGGTGTGAAGCAAATCGCTAGAACACCAGTCCTCTGGTAGGTCCCCCTGATGTGGAGAGAAAAGTGCCTGCAGAGAGAAAAATTTCCCTAGTTGCAGATATCAAAAAAGATATTGAACGAGCCGAAGTGGTCATAGGAACAGATCACAGCCAGTTAGGTGTGTCTGAGTTTCAGGCCCTACGGAGAGCCATGATGCCTGCAGAGGTAAGGGTGCGTGTTGTTAAGAACTCACTTGCTGCTTTAGCTGCTAAAGAAGCTGGAAGACCTGAGATTGCGGAAATATTAAAAGGACCAACGACCCTAACTTTTGGTTTTGGTGACCCCATTGCTCCTGCTCGCCAATTAATGGCCCATTTAAATGCGGCGAGCCTTGAGTTGCCTATACATGGTGGATGGATGGACGGAAAGGTTCTGACAGCTTTAGAAATTGTCGAGTTAGCAAAGATCCCCTCGAAAGAAGATCTCCTTGCAGCAATTGTTGGAAAACTTCGTACTCCTATCAGTAATTTGCACAGTTTATTAAATGCAACAATGAGAGATTTCACTGGGTTAATTGAGTCTAGAGTTGCCCAATTAGAGGAGACTACAACGGAAGAGTAATAAAAGAAAAACACAAAAGAAAAACACAAAAACAGGAGAAAAAAATGGCAACAAAGATAGAAGAAGCGTTAGAAATAATTAAAGGCATGACCTTGCTTGAATTAAGGGATTTGAACAAGTCCATTGAGGAAGAGTTTGACATTACTGCTGCTGCTCCGATGATGGTCGCAGCAGGTGGTGCAGCAGCTGACGGTGGTGCACCGGCAGCGGAACAGACAGAGTTCAACGTTACACTTAAAGATTTTGGTGACAAGAAAATTAATGTTATTAAAGCTGTCCGTGAAGTTGTTAGCGGGTTAGGTCTGAAAGAAGCAAAAGATCTTGTAGAGAGTGCTCCTATTGCTATTAAAGAAGGTGTGACCAAAGAGGAAGCCGACGAAATCAAGGCTAAACTTGAGGAAGCTGGGGCTGCTATAGAAGTTGCTTAACTTCTATCTTTTAAAGTCTTTTTGTTGGATGTAAAGAATTTTAAACGCCGGCGTAGCTATGCAAGCCGCTTATCCATAGATTTACACCAAAGTAAGAAAAAAGTAGGAGCGCAAAGGAGACCACGATCCACCAAACAGGATCTGGACGTTTCCCACTACGCCAGCGGAATGGTACGAAGCGCCTAACGATGGGTGCTCCAGCAAGTGATGAGCTTCCTGCTTTTGCATGGAAATAGGCAGCCAAAGATAGAAGTACAATTAAAGCACTCGTTTCTTTGGGATCCCAGCCCCAATAGCGACCCCAGGCGTTATTGGCCCACCAAGCGCCTAAGGATATCCCTAGAGCTAACAAAGGAAACCCTAAAAGTATTGCTTTGTGTACAAAGTCACCGGCATTTTCTGCACTTGTTAGGCCTTTAAAGCGTCGGTTGTTGCCTCCCCCTTGAAGTAGATATACACAGCTTGCACTAAAAGCAACTGTTAGTACGGCGTAAGCAGCAATCATTACACTAACGTGAAGAGTAAGAAGCGGCCCGTTTTGCAAAGCGGGAATCAGGGGGATTATATCGCTTGGAAAGGCCGTAGCAATTGCGAGTAGAGTTACCACTACAGGGAAAACGAAGGCGCCAATACGGCGTTGGTGTGTAGTTATTTCAAACAAGAGATATACAAGAGCTACCATAAAAGAAAAGGTGACAGTGTATTCATAAAGGTCAGACATTGGTGCATGTTGAACAGCAGCAGCCCGGCTAGAAACTGCGCCAGCTAGCAATAGGACTGAAATTATTCCTAAGATCGTCGACAGTCTTCCAATTCCCTGGCTTACGCTAACCTTCTTGCTTATGTGGGGGCTTATAAACATCTTTGTAAGTTGTTGAAATGTAGTGGAGTTGCTCACTGTGAAAAGGATATAGGCCAGAGATGCAAGTGAGCTTGCGATGAATCCTGACCAAAAAAAATAAATCGAAAGGTTTGCCATTAGTACTAATGCTATGGCGGGAGTGCATGGGAGTCGAACCCACCCCCCGCCGCGCTGGCGACAGGGCTACCGTTTTGAAGACGGTGAAGACCACCGGGCCTCATCCACTCCCATAAGATACTCTACCTAAAAGAGGGTATTACTGTCTCTGCAAAAAGCTTTGCAGGTTCACGAGTATCCCTCCCGAAAAACTCAATTACAAACATTGTGCAGCCAAGATCTAAATGTTTTTGTATTTGTTTTTGTATTCTTTCTGGGCTTCCAGAAAGAGCCAAGGCCCCTTTGGGATCTCCTAAATGACCCCCAAAAATTTTGGCAGCACGATCGATCATAGGCTCAGCTAAGGTTTCGGTTTCTGCAATTGTTACAAGACATTGTTGGCTGACAGTAATTGAATTGGGATCACGTCCAATTGCAGCGCAGGCATTTTTTAAAACATCTATTTTTCGGGGCAGCAACTCTTGTTGCCCTGCAACATTGTTGTAAATAGAGGCATATTTTGCAGCAAGCGGAATCGTCCTTTTTTCACCGGCACCACCAACAAGAAGTGGGGGGGTTCTCATAGGCTTTGGCTGAGTCACTAAGTGACTTGCTTTTACAAAGGAACCTGTAAAAGAAACCTCTTCCTTTTCAGGATCCCACATTTCTAAAAATAACTGTATTGTTTCCTCGAGTTGATTAAGGCGGTTTTTAATGTTTGGGAATTCCATCCCAAAGTCTGTAAATTCTCTTTCCATCCAACCTGCCCCAAGGCCAGGGATGATGCGTCCTCGGGAGATGTTGTCTATAGTTGCAATAATTTTTCCAAGATGAGCAGGATTTCGCATTCCTGCGGGAGTTACCAATGTTCCTATTTCGCAAGATTCAGTGATGGCTGCTAGGGCTGCACAGGTCGTCCATGCCTCAAGTATTGGAATATTAGGAGACTGAGGGCCATACAAGTGATCATTTACCCAAAGTGAATCAAATCCCAACCGCTCAAATTCTAAAGCAGCAGCAGCGGTTTCTTCCCACGATCGTTTAATCTGAGGAACACTTACTCCGAAGTGCACATTCCTTTTCCCACTATTCATAATTTTTTTTCCTATTCTGTTATTCCCAATTGATCGTCGACCCAACAAATATATCTCTTGAGGAAAACCAACCCTCGTTTACTTCAAGAACAGTTAAGTATGGGTGGGAAGGTGTCAATAGTGTAACGTCTTGTGGTTTTCCGTGAAGAATATCGATGATAGTACCGTCGATATCGATAAAAGCTATTGCTAGAGGTATATATGTGTTTTTCATCCAAAAAGCTCCCGCCCTTGGCTTCTTATAAATAAAGAGCATTCCAGAATTATCTGCGAGTTTTTCCCGAGCCATTAAACCTTTTTCGTGTTTGGCTGGAGTGTCTGCAATTTCAACTTCCTTCAGAATATGATGTACTCCTTTGTTTGATATTACAGTCACTGTGAGAGTCGAATCCGTGATCTTGTTTGAGCTACAAGCGCATAAAAAGATCACAGTTAAGAAGGCGAGGAGTGTGATAACTCGGATCATTCAGGGGGATTATCAATTTGATCTATGCGTAATTTATGACGTCCTCCGTCAAAAGGTGTCGTGAGCCATACTTTCACAATTTCTAGAGCAACGGAAAGACTAACCATACGTTCGCCCATGGAAAGTACATTTGAATCATTGTGACGACGTCCCAATTCCGCAGAATTTGTATCCCATGCAATAACACATCGAATCCCATAAATACGGTTTGCTACGATCGCTTCACCGTTACCTGAGCCACCAAGAATGATGCCTCGTTCACATTCGCCGCGTGAGACTGCGAGTACGGCTGGCCGTATGTAAATGGGGTAGTTGCACGGTTCAGTCGAATCGGTACCAAAATCTTGGACGTGATGGCCATTTTCACGCAACCAATTAAGGATCTCACGCTTATAGGTAAAACCTGCATGATCAGAGGCAATTGCAATTTTCACAGTTAGAGTTTAAGCCTCTTTTAGACATAGCTGAAGTGCGAACCCTTTTAAAGTTAGATTGCAGTATTTTAAGTATTTTTTAAATATGCAAAACTGTAATAAAAGAAGTTAATAAACTAGGTTGATGGAACCTACAATACACGGATATGTTTCTCAAAGACTGAATTTAAATTATGTAATGTGGGGGAAGAAAGATGCTCCTACAGTAATTTTACTTCATGGCGGTCGTGACCACGCGCGGAATTGGGATCGTACGGCCGAAAGTCTTAGCAATGAATATCGTGTAATCGCACCAGATTTACGTGGTCATGGTGATTCAGATTGGGCAGAAGGTGGCTCTTACTCAATTATCGATTATGTATTAGATATAAATGCGTTATTCAAGGATGTGGGAATCCAAGAGGCTTCACTGATTGGTCATTCCCTAGGAGGAAGTATAGCTTTACAGTATGCCGGAGCTTTTCCAGAACAAGTAAACCGAGTCGTTAGCATTGAAGGTGTAGCTCGTATGCAATGGAGAGAAAGTCAGCGCAAACCTGCACATGAGAGGTTGCAAAAATGGGTGGATGACATGCGCAACCTTGAGACGAGAAATGTACGTTCCTATTCTAGCCAGGAAGAAGCTTGTACAAGAATGAGGGAAGCCAACCCAAATCTTTCTCCCGAATTGGCCTACCATTTAACGGTGCACGGAACACGTAGAGTAGGTGAAGGTTTTGTTTGGAAGTTTGATAATCATGTAAGAACGCCTTCTCCATATGAGTTCAATATGGAAGATGCTCGAGATATTTGGAATCAAATTAGATGTCCGATAACGTTTTTGTTTGGAAGTGAAAGTTGGGGTAAACAGCCAGACGCTTTAGATTTAAGTGCATTTCACAATTTTAATACAGTTAATATAGATAATGCAGGACACTGGGTTCATCATGATCAGTTTAATAGATTTATATCGATTGTTTCGGATTTCCTAAATCAACCAGAATCTAGCTGAGTGTAAGATTCAACAGTAATATCATTTCCACGCAGGGTGAAAAGTTATGACTAACAGGCAGTCACGTCGCGATCAGAATAGGCAAGCACGTCGACAGAAAAGTCGACCTCAGCGAAGTTCGTCTTCTTCAGATGGAGGGGGATTCCGCTTTGATTTTAAGAAATATGGTTTTTGGATTGGTGTCACAGTTTTAGCCGTAGTCCTTCTTGTAATTGTACTTGTGATGGCGAATACCAGAGATGAGGGACCAACACTAGATGAAGAAGGTGTTTTGTATGTTGAAGAATTACACGAGGCTCTGATCCACTCTCCTTCTGAGCTTGTTAATGGCATGGAGATAGGGAGTCCCGATAGCCCACTTACTTTAGAGGTTTATGCAGATTTTCAATGTCCTCATTGCCTAAGGCATGCCGCAATTATCGAGCCAGCGCTTATTGAAAACTATGTTAAGAATAAAAAACTAAAAATTGTATTTAGGCATTTCCCGGTACTTGGCCGTGAATCGGTATTGGCTGCATCAGCTGCTACTTGTGCTGCAGAACAAGATAGTTTCTGGATTTACGCGAACAGGCTTTTTAAGGAAAGGGCTCGTGCAGGGACTATTCCGCCTAATAGAGGAATGTTTTCAGAAGAAGGATTAATAGATATTGCAACTGAATTAGATTTGGATGTAGATCAGTTTAAGAGGTGCCAAACCTCTCCAGAAACCTTATCGGTGGTATCTCGGCATGAAAGCCAGGCACGCCAATATGGTCTTACTGGAACCCCATCCTTTGTTTTAAGTATTGGGGAAAAACAAATTATTGTGAGCCCATCGACTCTTGAAGAATGGGAAGATTTCCTTGATGAACAATTAAAAATAATTGACTAAGATTCTGAGTAATGAATCTTTTATTTAAAACATTAGTTGTTTTGATTATGGCGATTTCCTTTTTAGGTGCTTGTAGCAGTGATGACACTAAGCCAATTGTTTTTTCAGTTAGTGATTTGCGCCAAGAAGTGCATTGGCATGCAGATTTTTCTGTATTTATTAACGGCATGCAGATTAATTTTGATGAGAATCACCATATAACTACAGAAAAGTTTCATGTAGATGAGTATGTTCATATTCATGATCCATTCTATGGGGTCGTTCATGTTCATCGAGAACAAACATCATGGGCAGAGTTTTTTAAAACGTTAGGTTGGGAATTATCAGAAAGATGTTTTATTTCTGATAGCGAAGAGTATTGCTCAAATGGAAGTGATAAATTAAATTTTTACGTCAATGGTGTGCAAATAGATTCAATAACATTTTTACAAATTTCTGATCTACAGAGAGTGTTAATTAGCTATGGAAGTCAACCTAATGACTTAATACAAGAGCTGGATGCGGTTGGTACAGAAGCCTGTATTCTTTCAGAAATTTGTATAGATAGAATGCCTGAAACTGGCGCGTATCCAGAGCCTTGTTCCGGAAGGTCAAGCTGTAATTAAACCATTACCCCTCAGCTAGTATGAATGATAGCTTACAAATACTATGGTTTTATGTCTGACTTTAAAATATTTTAAAGTCAGACATAAAGATCACATTTTTACAACTTGCATTATATCTAATTCAACAGGAGTTTCTCTCCCCAACATATTTACCCGAACTCTCATCTTGCCTTTTTCCATATTAAGTTCATCCACTGTGCCAACAAGTTCTTCAAATGGGCCAGAAATAATGCGAACAACTTCTCCAATTTGAAAGGACACTCGTAATTTTGGAGCATCTTGATGCAGTGTGGCTTTAAGTATGTGCGTAACTTCATCAACACTAAGAGGAACCGGTCGATTGTTATCTGAACTTACAAAACCTGTCACGCCCGTTGTGTCACGTACTAGATGCCAAATTGCATCTGAGGAGGGATCGCCTTCTACTAGTATCATTGTTTGTAGAAGTACATATCCTGGATAAAGCTTTCGTCTTACGGTGCGTCGTTGTCCATTATGAATTTCTATTTCTTCTTCAGTTGGAACGATTACATGAAAGACTTTGTCGTTTGCGTCTGCAACCTGTTTTATCTGAAGAAGAATTGAATCCCGTACTTTAAATTCATGTCCGCTATATGTGTGTAAAAAGTACCAAGCACGACCGGGCTCAGCGATATCTTCCTCTGGCACGTTAATTTGTTCGTCATCTTCAGGTCTCTTGCGGGGTTTCCGTGTAGATGGTTTTTTTATGTCACTGGGAGGTGCGGTTCCGCCGAAGCCGAAATCACTTAAGTCAGTAGAACTATTACTAGAAGTCAAAATATACCACCTTTAGAAGAATAATTTTTCTATAATCCAGCCGAACAAAAGATCAAAGCCACCAAGGAATAATCCAACAGCAATAGCAACGACAGCTACCACAATAGTTAGGTAGCGTGTTTCTGAGAATGTCGGCCATGTGACTTTTCGTAGTTCCGATACGATATCAACAATAAAGCGGGGCCAGATTCGCTTTATGAATCCTAATGGGTTGGAGGAACGGTTGCCCCGTGTCCTGAGTGTTGCAACGGTTTCAGCATTACTCGCCTGTGATATTGGAGGTAGATTGCGGTCTTCCCCCCCAGAATTTTCTCGACGACGATTGCCTCGTCCCGAACGGCGGCGTGCTTTAGCCATGCTATCTACCTGGTCTCACGATAAACTTGATGTGCACGACAGCGCGGACAGAATTTTTTCAATTCTAGACGATCTGGATCGTTCCGCCGGTTTTTCGTGGACGTATATGTGCGTTCCCGACATTCGGTACAGGCAAAAGTAACAATTTGGCGGTCACCTTTTGAAGCCATAAATAATTCCTCTCTTTACTTCTATTACTCAATAATAGAAGTAACAACTC